>JASHRE010000324.1 GCA_030037515.1 Candidatus Sulfotelmatobacter sp. | reverse complement strand
GGCGAAGGGTTCGGGAAGGAGTCGATCTGGCAGGCAATTCAATATTGCGGTGCGCATCGGATCGGACATGGAACGAGGCTGATCGACGACATTGCTGTGGCGGATGGTGGGGTGGTCAAACTGGGGGGCCTCGCGCAGTATGTTCTTGACAAACGCGTCCCTCTGGAAATTTGCCTGCTTAGCAATGTGCACACGGGAGCGACGCCGAGCCTGGAGCAACATCCGTTCAGGATTCTGTACAAGGAAAAATTTCGCGTAACCCTCAACACCGATAATCGGCTGATGAGCAACACGAGCATGACGCGGGAATTCGAAGCGGCGGCGCAGACGTTCAGGCTCACGCTCGACGATTTTGAAAAGCTCACGATCAATGCGATGAAGAGCGCGTTTTTGCCTTACGGGCAGCGCTGCGATTTTATCTACAAAACGCTGAAGCCCGGTTACGCGGGAATCCGGCGGGAGATGAAGGAGGGAACTTAACGTTCGCCGGGGATTCAAGGGCGAGCCTCAGGGCGCCCAAAACCGGCGACACACCGGGCATGTTACAGTCTATACATCCCTGCCCTCGAAAAAAAGAATTTCTTCTGCCCAAAACTTCTTTTCCGAGAGAATTGACAGACTGGAACACCCGTTTTTAAGATAGATGCATCCCACAAGTTAAAACTGGTTCGGCCCAACGTTGAGGCTCTCGCGTTGCCGGCGAATAAAATATGATCAAAGTCCAAGACCTCACCAAACGCTACGCACGTACCGTCGCCGTCGATCAAATTTCATTTGAAGTAGCCAAAGGGCAGATCGTTGGATTTCTCGGTCCGAACGGCGCCGGGAAAACCACGACGATGCGCATGCTCACCTGCTTTCTGCCGCCCTCGGCGGGTACGGCGACGGTGGCAGGATTCGACGTGCTCGAGCAGCCCCTTGAAGTAAAAAAACGGATCGGCTATTTGCCAGAGACGCCCCCGATTTATCCGGAGATGGAGACGGTGGAATATCTCCGCTTCGTGGGCAAGCTGAAAGGCTTGTCGGGCGCTGCTTTAGAGAAGCGCGTCGATTACGTGTGCGAGCGTTGCGCGATTGTGGATGTGAGAACCAAACTTCTCGGTAAATTGTCGAAGGGGTATCGGCAGCGCGTAGGGCTGGCCCAGGCGATCATTCACAATCCCGACGTGCTGATTCTGGATGAACCGACCGCCGGGCTCGATCCCAAGCAGATCAATGAGACTCGCGATCTGATCAAGGATCTTGCCGGCGAGCACACCATCATTCTGAGCACGCACATTCTGCCTGAGGTCGAGCAGACGTGCGAACAGGTGATCATCATCAACAAAGGGAAGCTGGTTGCGACCAATTCGGTGCGCAACCTGCAGGCGCAGGCGCGAGGAGCGGAATTGGTGGTGGTCGAAGTCGCGGGAAGGACGGGGCCTCTCGACGCCGCGATCGTCCAGCACAAATTGCAGCAGGTGGGGGGCGTAAGCCAGGTCGTTTGCAAGCAGCAAAGCGACAGTCACGCGGTTTTCGAAATCGAAAGCGAGAAGGGACGGTTCGTGCGTGGTGATCTGGCGCGCGCCGTGGTGCAGGCGGGATGGGATCTGAATGAACTGCGGCCGACGGCCATGACCCTGGAGGAAATCTTCCTGCAGCTGACGGGCAGTGAAGCTCCGTCGGAGGAAAAGGCCGCGCCGCAGGAGGTGCTGCAATGAGAAATGCGTGGGTAATTTGCAGAAAGGAACTGGGCAGCTATTTCGCTTCGCCGGTTGCCTACATTCTGCTGACGATCTTCGGGCTCATCTTCGGATATTTCTTTTGGACCGCGGTGCGCTTCTTCGTTTTCGAAGGCATCGAGATGCAGATGCGCGGCCAAGCGTATCCGATGAACATCAACGAACAGATCATTCGTCCGCTGCTGTCGAACGTGAGCGTCATCGGATTGTTTTTCATCCCGATGATCACGATGCGGCTGTTCGCGGAAGAGAAACGAACCGGGACGATCGAATTGTTGGCGACATCTCCAGTACGCGATTTGGAAATTATCGTGGGCAAATGGCTGGCGGCTCTGATTATGTATTCGTGCCTGCTGCTGTTCACAGCCTTGAACTTCGCGTTTCTGTTCCGCTACGGAAATCCGGACTGGAAGCCGCTGTTGATCGGCTATCTTGGTCTGCTGTTGCAGGCGGGAGGGCTGCTGGCGATCGGAACATTTATTTCTACGCTGACGAAAAATCAAATCATTGCCGGGGCGGCAACGTTCGGCGTGTGCATTCTGCTCTGGGTCGTCGGATGGATGGGCGAATTCGAGATGTCTACGTGGGCGCGAGCGTTTTCGTATCTCTCTGTGGTGACGCACTTCGAATCGTTTGCGCGCGGAGTGCTGGATTCCAAAGATGCAATTTTTTATGCAGCGGTCATTTTCCTTGGGCTGTTTTTCACGGCGCGATCGATGGAATCGCTGCGGTGGAGGTCATAGATGGCAAGCCAGTGGATCAAGGCAAGACAAACAAAATACCTGGCCTACGCAACGACGTATATCCTGATCGTGGTCGCGGTGGTGGTAGTCGCGAACGTGCTCGCCGATCGGTACAACAAATCATACGATGCGACTTCGAATAAGCGCTACAGCTTGTCGGAGCAGACGGCCAAGATCGTAAAGGGCCTGAAGCAGGACGCGACGGTTACCTACTTCCAGCAAAGCACGCAGCTCCGAGAAGGCAGAGACCTGCTCGATGAGTACAAGAATCTGTCGCCCAAGGTCCACATTGAATATGTCGATCCGGATAAGGAGCCTCAGGTCGCGCGCGCAGCGGGCATTCGCAATCTCGGTACGGCGGTGGTCGAGATTGGGGCCAAGAAAGAAGAAGCCAAGAGCATGACCGAAGAAGGCATTACCGGAGCTTTTATCCGGGTCCTGAAAAATACGACGCGGACGGTTTGTTTTGTGCAGGGCAGCGGCGAGCACCAACTGGACGACAGCGATCGCGAAGGGCTCTCGCACTTCAAAGACATGCTGGCGAAAGACGATTACGAGACCAAGAGTTTTGACCTTTTGACGAAGGCGGAAGTTCCGAATGATTGCACGACTCTGGTCGTGGCCGGACCGACACGCAACTACGAGCAGCCAGAAGTCGACGCAATCAAGAAATATGTGGAGGATGGCGGACGTGCGCTGTTCATGCTCGATCCGCCGCTAAAGCTGGGGCAAGAGGAAATCGCCGATAACGATGCACTGACCGCTCTGCTCGGGAGCTGGGGTGTAACGGTACAGAAGAATCTGATCCTCGATCTAAATCCGATCGGACAGATCGCCGGCCTGGGGCCGCAGGTCGCACTGGTCACGAACTACGGCACGCAGCCGATCGTGAACGATATGAAAGGCGAGGCTACGGGCTTCCCTCTATCGCGCGGGCTCGAGGTCAAGAATACCGACAAGACAAACGTCGAGAAGATGTTCGATTCTTCAAGCACCAGCCTGGCAACAGACAATTTAACTTCGCCCAAGGTGAACGTGAGTGACCCGAAGAATACCAAGGGTCCACTGACGCTCGCCGCCGCGGGCACGTATACGACCGGCAAGGAAAATTCGCAGGGACGGTTTGTCGTGGTGGGAAGTTCGACGTGGGCGGCCAACCGGTTCATCAATTTCAATGGCAACGGCGATCTCGCCCTGAACACGATCAACTGGCTGGCGTCGGATGAAGATCTGATTTCGATTCGTCCCAAACCGCAGGACGATCGGCGGATCACCATGACCGGAGCCCAAATGAATTGGGTGGAGATCACGAGCCAATTTCTGTTGCCTGCGATTGTTGTGATTGGCGGGGTCGCGGTGTGGTGGAAGCGGAGATAACTGGGACTTTGCGGATAGTGTTTGGTTGGGAATAAGGAAGCAATCCAAGCACCGCTTCTTGCGTTGCGACAAACCTGCGACGCTTTGGCGCGGATCGCCCCGGTTCCCTCGCCGCAGCAACATCGGCTTGCTTGTGATGACAACCAACTGACCTATACCTCAAGAGAGCTATGAAATTGCGGAGTCTGATTCTTTCTACTGTCGTATTGCTTGCGCTGGTTGGCACGCTTTATTGGTCGGAGCATCGCAAGCCGAAAGAGGAAACGACCGTTTCTGCCGACACCAGCCCGGCGATTCTAAAGCTGGACGAGGGCTCGGTCACGCAAGTCGATCTCAAGAGAAAAGACGCTGCGCCGATCGTGCTCGCCAAGAATGGTTTGGGATCGTGGCAGATCACGGAACCGAAGCGGCTCGATGCCGATCAGAACACAGTCTCGGGCATGGTCTCGACGCTTTCGTCGCTGCGGTCGGAACGCGTGGTGGAGGACAAGGCGTCCGATCTGAGTGCTTATGGCCTGATGCAACCAGCCCTCGAAGTCGATCTCACCGAAAAAGACAACAAGAATCAGAAGCTCTTGATCGGCGACGATACCCCCACGGGCAGTGCCGTCTACGCTATGCTGACGGGCGATCCGCGGGTGTTTACCGTCGCCAGCTACAACAAGACCGGCTTCGATAAGTCTGTCAACGATCTGCGCGACAAGCGATTGCTGACCGTTACGGCTGACAAAATCAGCCGGCTGGATCTGGTCAGAAACAATCAGACCATCGAGTTTGGACGCGACAAAGATGAATGGCAGATTCTAAAGCCCAAACCGTTGCGCGCCGACACCGTGCAAGTGGGCGAGTTGGTCCAGAAGCTAACGGATGCGCGTATGGATACGAGCGGATCGGGTGCAAGCGCCGAAGATGCGGCATCGGGATTCGCCCATGGAACGCCGGTTGCGACGGCGAAAGTGACGGATCTGTCGGGCACGCAGGAACTGCAGGTACGCAAAGACAAAGATTCGTACTACGCGAAATCGAGCGTGGTGGATGGGGCGTACAAAGTTGATTCGAGCCTGGGTCAGGCCATGGACAAGGGCCTCGATGACTTCCGTAACAAGAAAGTTTTTGATTTCGGATTTAGCGACCCGGACAAGATTGAGATGCACCATGGGCCGAAAGCGGTCTTCCTGAGTCGCTCGGGCGCCGATTGGTGGTCGAACGGGAAGAAGGTGGATGCGATCGGCGCGCAGGATTTCGTTTCCGCATTGCGCGATCTTTCGGCGAGTACCTTGGTCGATTCCGGATTCACCAGTCCCGCGGTTGAGATCACGGTAACGTCCGATGGTGGCAAGAAGGTGGAGAAAGTTTCGATCGCGAAGTCCGGAAACGAGTGCATCGCAAAACGGGAAAATGATCCAACCTTATATCAGCTGGATGCGAACACGATTGATTCGCTGCAGAAGTCTGGGGACGAGATCAAACCGGCCAGCGACAACAAGTAAACTGGTTCCCTCAGGAGCAACAGACCGTATCTTCTGCGGCAAGAAGCGGTATGACTGAAGCCGTGCCTTCTCCGATTCATTTATAAGGTATCTCGGATAGTTTCCTGGCACAATCAGGTGCGCCCGTGCTTGATGACGGCAACGGCGCGATTGCGAGAATGTGTGCACTTGTGCAAGCAACTGGCCATTGCGGGTATTTGCCTGCTGGGGATGCTCCCGGCGACGACGCTGCTCCATGGTCAGGATCAGTCGGGCACCGGCAGCAGCCAATCCACAATCACCACCGATCGCCCCGCCGTCACCGATTCGAGCCTTGTGGTCCCAAGAAGCGAGCTTTTGTTCGAGAACGGGTTCGCGGAAACCGGTGCTGAGCGACAGCGGAGCTTTGATTTTCCTGAGACTCTCGCCCGCTTCGGACTCACTTCGAGATTAGAGCTGCGGTTGGCCGTTCCGGACTATTTTCAGAACTTCAACATGGGAAGGGGGTTTGCTTCAGGTTGGGGCGACCTTGGCCTTGGGGTGAAACAGCAGCTGATATCAGCCACGGAAGGCTTGGATGCTTCGTTGATCGTCATGCTGAGTTTCCCAACCGGAGCAGACGCCATATCGAGTCATGGCTATGACCCACAATTCCTGCTGCCTTGGTCGCATCCGATCTCCAAGAACTGGACAGCCGCGGGCATGTTTGCACTATTGTGGCCAACCCAAGGTAGGGCTCGCAATCTAACCGGCCAACCCAGTTTTCTGCTCGACCGGCAAAACACGAATCGCTGGGACACGTTCATCGAGTACGCCGGTGACTTTCCCCAACGTGGCACACCTCAACATCTCCTGCATCTTGGGACGGCCTTCAAGATCACGTCCAATCAGCAAGTCGATTTTCACGCGGGCTTCGGGCTTTCCTCCGCGGCGGTTGGCCATTTCATTGGATTTGGGTACTCGTTCCAGTGTCAACCCTTCCATCGTAGAAGTGGAAGCGGTTTGTGATACTTGCTGCAGAAACACCATTGTCCCACAACGCGTCGAGCAGTTTGCCATGAGTTGGCGATGGTCGCGACGACGATGCAGCAAGTCCACCGCAATTCCGCGAAAGTTGCTCCCTTCATGTGCAATCACGTGCTGTTGTGATTCGTGTCACTGAGTGCAACTTCCCGATCAGGCATAAACGCTGCATTCGGCTCGTTTTGGATGGGTGCGGCACACCTATTCGGAAAGGAAGTTGGCGGAGAAGCGAGGCTTTCTGGTGGAGCAACTGATCCATCCGTAAATGCGCGGTTGCGATTCCTACCAGGCCGGCCATCACCAGCTGGCTTTTCAGAGCGGACAGAGCACAGGGAATCCCAAGGTTGAGGCGGCCGTAAACGTAACGGCTAGCGACGCCGCGTTGGTGTGCGCACTGAATCGAGTTGCCACGGGAGGCTTGTCCATGACGACAAGCGAAAAGGAAACGATTGAGGTTCACTTTCACAAAGCCGGCGTTTCGCGCCGGAATTTTCTTCAGCTCTGCTCGACATTGATGGTGGCGGCGCCGGTCGGATTGACTCTGACCAGCAAGACGAGCCTGGCGCAGGTTGCCCGCGCGATTGGAAAGACGCGGCGGCCGTCGGTGATCTGGCTGCATTTCCAGGATTGCACCGGTTGCACCGAGACTTTGCTGCGTACCTCAGCGCCAGACGTCGCTCACCTGATTCTCGACGTCATATCGCTGGATTATCACGAGACGCTCATGGCGGCCTCGGGCGCTCAGGCGGAAGCGGCGCTGCGTTCAGCGATCGAGGAAAACGCCGGCAAGTATGTGCTGGTGATCGAGGGATCGATTCCCGCGAAGGATGACGGGGTTTACATGCAGCTGGCGAGCAAGCCCGCGATTGAGGTCGCGAAAGATGTCTCCGCGAAAGCGGCGGCGGTGATCGCGATTGGATCGTGCGCATCGTGGGGCGGAGTACCGTCGGCCGATCCCAATCCAACCGGGGCGATGGGAGTGGACACGGTGATTTCGGGAAAGCCGATCATCAATTTACCCGGTTGTCCGCCCAATCCCTACAACCTGCTGGCGCTGGTTCTGGAATACGCGACGATGGGACGGCTGCCGGAGCTGGACGAATTTCATCGGCCGAAGTTTGCGTATGAGCGGGTGATTCACGAGAACTGTCCACGGCGCGCGCATTTTGATGCTGGACGGTTCGCGACGGCTTTCGGCGACGAAGGCCATCGCCAAGGCTGGTGCCTCTACAAGCTGGGCTGCAAAGGTCCGGTAACGCACGCCGCGTGTTCGACGCGGCACTTCAATGAAATCCCGGGCGTGTGGCCGATCGGAACCGGCGTTCCGTGCATGGGCTGCACTGAGAAGAACGTGCTGTGGAGGATGGGGACGTTTGAGACGGTACCCATCCATCTTGCGACGCCCCCTGACACCTATCCACCGATTTACAGCACGGCCGGGAAACTGCAGGTCGGAGCGGCAGCACTGGTTGGCGCGGTGGCTGGAGCAGTCGGAGGAGCGGCCTGGGTCGCATCGCAACGCTTTCGGAGCAGCGCGGAAGCGGGCGTGGCGCGGGTACAGGCGGACATCGTGCATGCTGAGAAACTGAAGTCGAAACCGGCCGCAAAGCCGAACGACAAGAACGAGGCCTGACATGGCCATCACTCGCCGACAACTCTTTGCTCGCGTGGGAAAAGGAGCGGTTCCGGCGGCGGTGGCCATCACCGTGGGCACGGACGTCCTCAAAGCGGCCGAGCCGATTCCGGTTCCGAGTGCGGCGGTCGGTCTGCTTTACGACGCCACCATCTGTATCGGCTGCAAAGCTTGCGTGGCGGCTTGCGCGGAAGCGAACAACACTGATCCCGACACGCGCCGCGATTCCCTGCACCAGGCGCCCTCGGACCTGAACGACCTTACGCGCAATGTGATCAAGCTGTACAAGTCTGACGACGACAAGGAGTACTCGTTCGTCAAGCGGCAGTGCATGCACTGTCTCGATCCGGCGTGCGCCGCAGGGTGTCCTTTCCAGGCGCTGCATAAGGATCCTGAGACTGGAATCGTGGGATGGACACCCGAAAAGTGCATCGGCTGCCGCTACTGCACAATCACCTGCCCGTATCACATTCCACGCTTCCAGTGGGCGGGGTTCAACCCTCGCGTGACCAAGTGCGAGTTGTGTCGGCATCGGCTGGAAAAGGGGCTGAAGCCGGGTTGCACGAGCGTGTGCCCGACGGGAGCCGTCATCTTTGGGCCGCGCCCGGTGCTGCTGCTGGAGGCGAAGCGGCGGATTCAGAACCACCCCGGACGCTATTACCAGGACCGAATTTACGGCGAACGCGACAACGGCGGTACGCAGTCGCTGTATCTGTCGCACGTGCCGTTTGAAAAGCTGGGGCTTCCGGAATTGGGGCCGGAATCAGTTCCGGCGAGAACGCTTCGCTGGCAGCGGCGCTTCTACCAGTACTTCGCCTTGCCGGCGGTGCTGTATGCAGGGCTGGTGCAGGTGATCCGCAAGAGCGTGAAGGGCCACGAGGAAGAAGCACACGAGCGCGAAAAACAAACTGGATTGAGGGCGCAACTATGAGCAGCCCAAGCCAAGCAATCAAGCAAGATCAGAGCAAAATCCGCTGGGAACGATATGTTCCGGTGTATGGGTTCCCGGTCGTGAATTCATTTTTTCTCGGGCTCGCAGCGCTCGTATTGGTCGCGTTGATCCTGACGGCCGTTCGCGAACTCGCCGGCCTAGGGCCGGTCAGCGGAATGAACGACACCTACGGCTGGGGCATCTGGAAGACGTTCAACGTCATGGTGCTGACGGCACTGGGGTCGGGCGCGTTCGCGGTGGGAATTGCGGCCTGGGTGTTCCGGCGCAAACGCATGCATTCGCTGATGCGCATGGCGTTGCTGACCAGCTTCCTGGCGTATGCCTGCGGTCTGCTGCTGCTCGGCATCGATGCCGGCCGTCCATGGAATTTTTACTGGATGGTGTTTCCCTGGAAGTGGAATATGCACTCGCCCTTGGCGGAAGTCGCGATCTGCATGTCGATTTACGCAATGATTCCCCTCGCCGTGGAAAACATTCCGCCGGTTCTGGAGCGGCTATGGTATTTCGATTCGCGGCTACGGCCGGTGGTGTCGATCATGGAGCGGCGTCTGCATTACTTCTTCCCGTGGATCATCGCGGCGGCATATCTGCTGCCGGGAATGCATCAATCTTCGCTCGGCGCGTTAATGCTGTTGGCAGGGGAACGCGTTCACCCGCTTTGGCAGACACCGTGGCTGCCGGTGCTCTATCTGGGCGCCGCGTGTTTCATGTCTTTCGGTTGCGTTGCGGGAACGACCATGCTCTGCTGCCTGATCTGGAAACGGGCGATGGATATGGACGTTCTGGACGAAGCCGCGCGAATCACGAATTGGCTGATTTTTGGTTGGCTCGGGCTGCGGCTGTTCGACATTATTTTCCGCGGCGCGCTGGGAACAGCATTCCGCTTCGATCGTTTCGCCGGCGTGTTTTGGCTCGAAACAATTCTGATTTCAGCGGGAGGCTGGCTGCTGATTTGGTCGGTACGCAAGCGCGATCCGCAGAAGATGTTCGTGGGATATGTACTGAGCTCGTTCGGCGGCATGATCTATCGCTTCAGCCCCACGACGCTGGCGTTCCGTCCAAATCCCGAGGCGCTGTACTTTCCGGCCACGATCGAGGTTCTGGTTTCACTAGGGTTCATTTCTCTCGGCGTTCTTGGCTTTCTGATCGCAGTAAAACGGCTGGCCATTTTGCCCGCTCCGCTCCAGGAGTGGTACGACATGGCAAGTTATTTCCGGTTCCGGCGACCGTACATCCGCTGGACGGGCTATTTCAAGTTTGGATATTTCGGCGAGGAAGAATCCGGGACGGCAGCTGGCTCGGATTAACGGCAAACTCTTATGGCACAGCGTATCACGATCGATCCGATCACGCGCATTGAAGGCCACCTCCGCATTGATGTGGAGGTCGAGAACAACGCGGTTAGTAACGCCTGGGCGTCCTGCACCATGTGGCGCGGCATCGAAAAAATTCTGCGCGGCCGCGATCCGCGCGATGCCTGGCTGTTCACCCAGCGTTTCTGCGGAGTATGCACGACCGTGCACGCCATGGCGAGCGTGCGCTCAGTCGAAGATGCGCTCAAGCTGGAAGTGCCGCTCAACGCGCTGTACATCCGCAATTTGATTCTGATCGCACACGCGCTTCACGACCACATCGTGCACTTTTATCAACTCTCGGCGCTCGATTGGGTCGATGTGTTACAGATCCCGAAAGCCGACCCGGCGGCCACTTCGAAGCTGGCGGAGAGTCTTTCGCCCTGGACGCGGAATTCGCGGAATGAACTGAAAACTGCGCAGGACCGCGTGAATGCCGTCGCCGCCAGCGGTCAGCTCGGAATCTTTCAGAATGGCTATTGGGGACATCCGGCGATGCGGCTGTCGCCTGACATCAATCTGCTCGCGTTCTCGCATTACGTACAGGCGCTGGAATACCAGCGCAAAGCGCTACAGGTGGTCGGAATCCTTGGATCGAAGACGCCGCACATTCAGAACCTGACGGTCGGCGGAGTCGCAAACGCTATCGATCTCGACAACCAGAGCGCGCTGGGGATGGAAAAGCTGGAGCTAATCCGAACATTGCTGTCCGAAGTGACAGAATTCGTGCAGCAGGTCTACTTCGTGGACGTGTGCGCGGTAGCGGCGATGTATCCGGACTGGTTCGAGATCGGGAGCGGCGTGCGCAATTATCTAGCAGTTCCCGATTTGCCGCTCGACTCGCAAGGATCGTCGTACGATCTGCCGGGAGGGTACATCCATGACGGCGATCTCGCCGGAGTGAAGAAGTTTCTGACCGCGTCGGATGCTGTGTTCCGGCAATCGGTCACCGAAGATGTGTCGCACGCTTACTATCAGGGCGAAAAACCATTGCGGCCATGGTTTGGCGAAACCGAACCGGCTTTCACCGGATGGAATGGCGAAGAGAAATATTCGTGGGTTAAGGCACCGCGCTTTCACGACGAACCAGCACAGGTCGGGCCACTGGCACAGGTTCTGATCGGATATGCGACGGGGCACGCGCTCACGCGCAAATATGCCGATCTGGCGATCGAAAAGATAGCGGCGGTCGGGGGAGTCCACGCCACTCCCGCAGCGTTGCACTCCACTCTCGGACGTCACGCGGCCCGTGCGATTCGTGCCTGCATGCTGGCGGAACTTGCGCAGAAGCACCTGCAACTGCTGACCGACAATATCGCAAAGGGCGATTACACCGTCTGGAACCAGCCGGTTCTGCCGTCGCACGAAGTCGAAGGCGTCGGCACACACGAAGCGCCCCGCGGAACTCTTTCGCACTGGGTCGTGATCAAGGACGCGAAGATCAAGAATTACCAAGCGGTCGTACCTTCCACGTGGAATGCGAGCCCGCGCGACCGAAACGGCGCGCATGGCCCGTATGAGGCGTCTTTGCTAGCTACGCCGCTGGCGAAACCCGAAGAACCGCTTGAAGTGCTGCGTACGGTGCACTCGTTCGATCCGTGCATGGCTTGTGCGTGCCACGCATTCGAACCTTCCGGCCAAAAAATCGGGGTCACGAAGATTCTGTGAAAACAGCTCTCATTGGCGGAATCGGAAACGTTCTACTTGGAGACGACGGGGTGGGGCCGTATGTCGTGCGCTTGCTCGAAGCCCTGTATACGTTCGGAGAGAACGTTGAAATTATCGATCTCGGCACGCCTGCGCTGGACCTGACGCAGCGGATCTCAGGAGTGGACACGATAATTCTGGTCGATTGCGTTGCGACTGGGTACCCAGCGGGAACGATCAGGCTGTATCGGAAATCTGAGATTCTGGAGGAGACTCCGTCGCAGCGGGTGGACCCGCATTCGCCTGCTCTTTCGCAATGCCTGCGGGCCGCCGAACTGTTTGGCAGCGCTCCGGAAAATGTGCTGCTCGTGGGCATCGTCGGTAAATCGTTTGAGCCGGGACGGAAGTTGGGCGCAGCCGTGCAGCAATCCGTTGCCGCGGCGATTGAGGCAATTCTTCAAGAATTGCAGCAGTGCGGTTTCGATTTCGAGAAACGTGCAATCGCCCAGAAGCCGGGAATCTGGTGGTGCGAAGCGGAATTGCGAAGCATCGCGGTCTGTTAGAGGTCGCTGCGGCAATCGATGCTCGAATCAACGAAATCGAACTCTGCTTCGCGAGCGAACGAGTCCGCCCTACACAAGCATCCTTACTCCAACTGGAAAACTACGATTTCCGGATTCGAGCCGAGCCTTAGCGGTGGTCCCCAGGTTCCCGCTCCCGATGACGTAAACGCCTGCATTTTCCCGATGCGGCTCAAACCGTAGGCAAACCGTCCGTAGATGCGCCGGACGATCCACGTAAACGGGATGAACTGACCCAGGTGCGTGTGCCCGCACAGCTGCAACGAAAAACCGGCCGCTTCGGCGATTGCGGCGTGATCAGGCGCATGGGTCAGAAAGATGCTGGCGCGATTTGCATCGACCCGGAAGCCGCGGAGCAAAGAGGACAAAGCCGGGCCACCGACGGCCTCGCGATAAGAAACACCCACGATCTGTAAGCCCTCAAGCTCAACTTTCTCGTTGCGGAGAACGCGAACTCCGGCATTCTCAACTGCATTGAGATATTTCGTGTCATCGCCAAACTGCTCGTGATTTCCGGCAACGAAATAAACTCCGTATGGCGCTGTCAATTTGCTCAGCGGCTCAGCCGCGCGTTCCGTGTCAAGTGGAGTGCCGTCGTACAGATCGCCGGCGATCAGCACCGCATCCGGTCGTTCGTGTAGAATCTTTGAAATCATTCGTCGTAGAAAGCTGCCATTCCGTACATGTCCCAGGTGTATGTCGCTGATCAGCGCCATGTGCCGCCCGCGCCAGGCCGCAGGCAAGTTTGGAAGTTGCAGCGTGACTCGTGTCGTTCGCGTCCAATTCGCGTTCACAACCGCCCCGATGCCGGCCACGACGGCGGCGCCGAACAGCCATTTGACTAGAAGATGAAAGTTCAGAGAGATGGAAGACAGCGCTCCGATTCCAAACACAGCCCAGGCGGGAATGGCGGCAAGGACAAGGAAGGTCAGCCATCCCAACCACACGGCGGCGACCTTGTAAAATACCCGCACTGGCCAATTTGTGTAGCGAAACGCGAGTAAGGATGCGCTGACAAAGCTCACCGAAAGCGCAGCGGCAAAACCCTTGATCCACAAGTTTCCAGTAGCCGCGGTCGAATAAACCCAGGTCTCATACACGAAGAAATGCGTCAGGAATAGAAGCAATTGGATGAGGAGAATGAAACGAATCAGACGTTTGCGAAGGCGCATAGCCAATTGGATTCCGCAGGGAGATCTTTCGATTGTTCAGGCGCCGAGTTTGGCCGCTCGCGACATTTTGGTCGCACGCGGGCAAGCGCTTTCGCGCAAGCGGCGAGTCCTCGGTTGGATGGCTGTCATAACAGCCGTGTGGCTAACGAGCGCG
>JASHRE010000323.1 GCA_030037515.1 Candidatus Sulfotelmatobacter sp. | reverse complement strand
ATGGATACGATCGTGCCTCTGAGCTCCACGATGGGGTCCGATGCACTAGAACCGGTCTCGTGTTCGCCGTGAAAGGACCATGATCGTCAGGCCAAGACGCTAGTCATGGCTAATGGGGAACCTTCACATCATTCCTCAACCCGCAGGGCGAGAAGCACCGAATGGATGGTTCTCCGGCGAGTATGCAGCTAGCTGTTTCAGCCGGCTCAATAGATTCAGGAATCTCATTGCGACTGCTGCGAGAAAGCTATATCCCGCCGTAGGCAAGCAGCACTAGCTCTTGCGTCTGTTCCAGTGGGCTCAGCCGACTGTTAGAGATAACCAAGAATTGTCGTTGCAGCCCCAGGCTGCAGGGGCACTCTCGACAGGCCTATTCGGCGCCGCCCGAGGATTTCCCGTTCCCTGCCAGCAGGAAAGTATCGCACTCGTCAGTATGGGCAGAAATGCCCCGATCGGACCAAGCAGAGATGCAGCGGTGAAATTGAGGCCGAGACCTTCTTCAGCTTGCTTGCAGTGTCCAGCCATTTGACAAGATTCTCAGCGCCATCTCGCGATAAAGACTTCATCTGCGCATCTACGATGGCTGCGCCCACATTCGCAAATGAAATCTTGACAGGGGCGTATGCAATGAGCAAAACCAGGGTATCTCCCGTTGTCCATTGATAGTGACGAAAACGATCGAGCAAAATCCTAGTCCGTGCATCAGTCCGCACGCGCATATTTGTGTGGTGCGTCGTGCATCTGTCGAACTGGTTACGAACGATGAAAACCGCTACCCGCCATCGGGCGAAGTGATAAAGATCAGGATGCCTCCAGTTGCGACCACTTGGAATGAGTTTGCGCAACTCGCCTCTTCGACTACCGGGTCTGCTGACGGAGCCGTTTGCTAGATTTTCAGCAGGGTAGCCGCTGAAAACAGGCGGGTGGCGCGAGGGCGGTGATGTTGGCCGCTTTGCGGTCGTTTCTTGGGACGTTTTAACTTCCTGCCCGGAACGGCGGAGAGATTTTGGCGCGGGCGCAAACTCTGTCAAGGCGTGTGCCCGCGATAGCGGCGACCTTCGGTCTGCCTTCCATGAGAAGGCCGGCTGGCGTCAAGCTGATTTTGTTTTTTTCTTCTTTTCTCTCTTTGCTTCGCTAGCGGAGGCTTTTGTGGCGCGGAGGTTCAGTCAAGAGCGCGCCGGTTTTGCGCGGCGAAGCGCACTCTTGACGGGTTCTCCGCGCCACGGTTTTAATCGCGCAGCGAAGCAAAGAGAAACGCTTTTCTACTCGCACGCCGCGCCGCTTTTCCTTCCATACTGCTCTCGTGCCATGCGGTGGATTTCTCGTTCGAAGTCCAGGATCGCGTGGTTCAGCTGCGCGATCTGCTCCAGCATCCGCCCCACCGCTCGAAAGTTAAAGGTGTACTCGTGATGGCGCCCTCTTCCATCACCTCGCCGTCTTTTCCCAGAACGCAGTAAGCGCTCCTCTTGTCTCCCAGATCTATGCCGATCGTGAGCATTCCGTTGTTTGCCTGTTGCATCGCTTGCGCGCTCATCATCTCCTCCATTCCGGCAATTGTCTTGCACGGTGATGTGAGCTTAACGGTCCGCCGGACTTCTCATCTTGACAGAGTTTGTGCCCGCGCTACGCCGCCATTATCCGGGGGAGGCAGGTTTCTAAAAGCCGATTCCAAGACCCATGCCGTGCTCTTGTTGCGGTGCCTTAGAGATTTCCTGCCGCGGCGCAATTGTCGGCTCCGTGCTGATCTGAGGCGAGTTGGCGGTCTGTTTTGAAACATCGTGACCGAGGGCCGGCGGCAGCTTCTCGCGATCATTGGTGAAGATTTGCGCGTCGAATGCTCCACGCGAAACGGACACGTACGCCATTCGATTATTGAGCAGGCCTTTGGCTGCTAATTCCGTGTCTACATGAATCAGCACACGATCAGCAGTTTGCCCCTGGCTGGAATGGCTAGTCATTGCGTAGCCGTAGTCGAGATGCGGATGCTTGTTAGGATCGATTTGTAATGAGCGGCCAGAATCCATCTTGAGATTTAGGCGCTCCTCGATCGCGCAGATCACCCCCAGTTCGCGGTTCGCGATTCTGAGGTCGTTCGCTGGGGCGGTGAATTGAATGCGGTCCCCCACGGAAAAGTTTCGCATCTCCTCACGAAAGACGGATACACCACACTGTCGGCGGGGATCGTATGTGCGTTCGGTGCCATCCTGGAGCCGCACTCTAAGCCGGTTGGCGGCGGTATCGATGCTCTGCACCTGCGCGTACTGACCCCGTCCAATGCCTGTCTCTTTTGACGCGCGGGAATAGCGCAGAATATCGCCTACTTCATATTTTGCTGCCCACGTGCGGTCAGCCCCGGTGAGTTCCTGCCGCGGAACTAGGGTTCGGATTGGGCACTCTTCGCCTCTCACCAGGCCCTTGTTCTGTAGTTCCGCGTGAATGCGCCCATTGATCTCCATGCGGGAGCGATTATCTGGGGACACCACGAGCGTGTTCTCCGGCGACTTTGCATACTCTTTCGCAATGGCCGAGATGCGCTCCTCGTATCCGCGAACCTCGTGAAGCCGGCCCTGCTGATCGAGATTCGTAATAGCTTCCCGTACATTGCCCCGTGCGAACTGTTGAACCACTTCCTTCAGCGCGGGGTCTTTCTGGCGCACGATCTCTTCCAGCTTTGCAGTTTTCATTCCAGCATCTTGTAGTTGCGCGAAGGGGCGTCCAGCCTCGACCGCTTCGTGCTGCCGCCGATCTCCGACCAACAAAACGCGATCATTCGGATGCAGCCGCGCTACGAACTCATGCAGTTGTCGTGTCGAAGCCAATGAGGATTCGTCGAGGACATAGAGTCGTTTTTCGCCGTTGTCGGGCTGCTGCCCGCGTGCCAAATGTTTCTGGAGAGTCGAAGTCTCAATGCCAGCTTCGCCAAGTTTCTGGGCTGCACGGGATATTGGAGCGAACCCTTCGACCCGATAGCCTTCGATCTCTGTGGCTTCGCGGATCACGGCCAAGGTCGTGGTCTTACCCGCACCGGCAACACCGTCCAAACCTACAATCTTTTCCCGCGAGAGGAGGATCTCGTCAACCGCCTGGAGCTGCGAAGGATTCAATTCTGGATGACGGTCTTCGGTGGCGATACGGATCGGGGGCGAAACCAGCATTGGATCGCTGAAGTCACGTCGGTTACCCTCCAACATTCTGTCGACGATCTCGCGCTCCATCCCCGCCATTACTCTCGTCGTGTACTGTCTACGTGCGCCAATCTGCGAGAGTTCCCGGAACTCTCCCGTGTTGATCCGGCGCTGGAACTCCTGCTGGATGCTGGTGTAGGTGGTTTCTCCCATGCTGCGTGCCAGCGCTGATTCCAAGATTGCGCGGCTATCTTGCACCGCCGACCGCTCGAATGTGTGATCGCGTGCCCAAGTCACAGCACTCTGCGCCTGAGCCTTAACTTCTTGCATTCGCTGGTGACCGTGTTGGCGAGCCTGGGCCACGACCCGATCGGCCTGATTTCCGTGCAGTGCCGCCAAGTCGCGATGTCGCTGCAATACCTCGCCTTGGGACAAGAGTTCCTTTCGATCCCGGGTGTGATGGGCAGCGATCTGCGCTGCGGCTGCGCCATCGATTCCTTGTTCGCGGAGATGATCTTTGATCTGTTCGCGCCGTGGGCTGGAGGCCTCCAAATACTCTTTGGTGTAGCCACGGATTTCCGGCTGCCCATGCTTGCCGCGCTCCAATTCATAGCCCAGCATTTGGAGCCGCATTGCCAGTTCGGATCGGTAAATCGCTGTTACGTATCGCTGCGAAACGAATAGCTCGTGAGGCTGGAGACTGCGCGTAGTTCTGTTTGCTTGCTCAGTTACGTTGAAAATGACTGCATGAGTGTGAAGCTGGGGCGCGGCGTAGCCATCAACGGGACGGGCGGTATCATGTTCAAAAGTAGCGGCAACAAACTTGCCCGTGGTCTCTGGCGCGTGAACATTCCCGATACGGGCTTGTGTGTATTTTTCTAATTCTTGAAGCGTTGTCCGGACGCTCTCGCGATGGGCTTCCCGGACTCGTTCGTCTCCCCCCACGAGGGCCGTGAGCGACACTGACTTAGGGGCAGAAAATGTAGCGTCCCACCCAGCGCGATGCTCAGCGCTGGTAATCTGCTTGCCGAATTTTCCTTCATAAGTTCTCGAGACCTGGTGGCGAACAAGCTGCTCGGCGGTATGCGGATGTTGACCTTCACTCAGCCGCGCGAAATGCTCCGATTCCACGGTCCCGGCAAGCTTCCACTGCTGTGCGAGTTTGCCTTGCCATTCGCTGTGGCCTTGCTGGTCGCGGCTCCAGTAGTTCTGTTTCTCGGAAGCAAACTCGCGCTCGTGATAAGTTCGAGCTTGGCTGGCAGAGAGCGGTTTCGAGATCGTGAGCATGACACAAATACCTCACTTGTCGGCTCGGTGGGCACGGGCCAGTGCAAGGAAGTCTGCAAGAATTCTGTGAGCCTTTTGGAACTTCATCGTGTCGGCCTGATCGCGAATCTTGATGATGGAATCGGGCATCAATTTTGTTCCTTCTGATGCTGCTTTCGCCTTTGAATGAAACAAATTCAGCAGCGTGTAGCGCAGCGCCCAAACCTCGGCAAGCAGCAATTCAATCGGATCAGGAGGCTGTTGCCGTGATGCTCGCAGAGCAGTCTCGCGGAGCCATTCGGCGAGAGATTGGCCGGCGCTTTCAGCGGTGGCTTCGACCTCAGCCAGCTCTCCTGGAGTCAGGCGCGTAGCTATCGTTTTGGTGCGAAAGCCGGGCCTAGTCTCATCTCTAAGAGGTACCTCGCTCCGAATCGGAAAAGGAAGTTCGGGAGTACTCATGGGAAATCCTAATTCATGCTTGCTCGCAAAAGACCACCAGTGGCGGTGCTGCAATAATTTATGAAAGCATTTGCGCTCAACATGTTTACGCCAGGTGCACCTAGGGGTTTTCGTCCGTTTACGAACGTAAACGCCAAGGACGTGCGGGAATTCGATCGCGAAGCAAAATGCTCATCCAAAACATGTTCACGCACGTAAACATTTCGACGCTGGCGAGCGCTCGGCAGTTCCCAAATTGGGGGTGACGTGTCCACAATTCTTCCGGTGCGAAGCACCGCGGTTTTACAGCTCGCCATATTCAAGTGCCTGAGCCTCCCACGTATGGATCACTTCGGGGGCCTGCCATGCGCGCCGAAACAGATTCTGAATGCACTTCCAGTGCTCCATCGGGAATCCAAACGTGATTCCGTTCTCACGCGCAAAGAAAAACACTCCTCTTTCGTTGTTCTCCAGGATCTCCGTGTGCGCATAGAAGTAGTACCCTTGCCATTGGCAAAGGTCTCGCTCTAGATCGAGGTCTTCAAGCAACCTTCGAAACTCTGCAATCCTCGGGTATCCAACCACCGGATACCGCGGGGTGAGGGTTCCGGGAAACTGCAAACGAGGGGAGAATTCATTCCCCTCTTCCCGTACCAAATCAAGGCGATATTGCCCTTCTTCTAGAGAGGGCAATGCTGGCCGAACCGCAAGCTCAAAATCCTCGTCGTCTGTCTCTGAAGGCACCTTCTCACGCAGGGGTTTTCGGTGGAGAGAATAGTGGCCCCGCGCGCACACCCGCCACAGGGCCGGCCAGTGCGGCCAGAGTGCCCCGTTCAGCTTCTCGACATTCGAGAACTTCTCTTCGTCCAGAAGTGTGTAGAGATTCCGGACGGACAGAATCGGTTTTCGCCGCTTTTGAGCCGGGTTCCGCAGCATCTGAACAGTGCGCATAACCACCCGGCGAACATCATCACTTCCAATGTCCTCGATGTCTTTGGCATCGACCTGTTTGTCGCCAGGAAGAGTCCGCAGGTATAGGGAGTCCAGTGGGGACTTCTTCGGTCTGCGTGCGATGGCGTAAGCGGCAAGGAATGCCTCAAGGATTTCGGCCAGGGATTCGTAGGAAATCTGGCCTTGTGCGGTGTTCACAAATGACTCTGCGCCCACCGCACAGTAGTGGGCCACCATGGTCCATTCCGCCTGCGAAAGCGGGAGTCCTGAGTCTGCCTTCCCACGAATTCTCAGCAGGGAATCTGTCGGCTCACTCAGCAGGTTTACCAACTCAAGACGGTCGTCTCGGGCAGACTCAAGAAGCTGCTTTGCCGCCTCTGATGTCGAGACGGTCTGGCCGCTCTTGAGAGAGATGATTTTCCTCAGAGTCTCAAGCCTTAAGCGCAGCGCATCCGAGATGCGGATAGAGATCACTGGCTGCTGCGGTGTTGCGGCGTTCTCTGCCATCCGGCTCCTTTCCTACGACTACAATCGAAAATAATGTAACGTTACATATTGACTGTACGTGCACAAGTGCGCTACTGTCAAGTACCAGGCCATAGTCGAGGTGCACAGGTGCACGAAGCGAAGCCCCCAGCGTTTGCATCCGACCCCATCGAACCTTTGCTCGATGTGAACAGAGCTGCGTATTTGCTGGGCATTTCGGTCAAGACCTTGCGTGACTGGATTCAGGGTCGTAGGATCGAATACATCAAGGTCGGCACGAGAGTGATGATTCGGCCCGAAACGATTCGTCAGTTTGTGACGAGCAATACCCGACGTGCGGCAGGCTGATGAAAGTATTCAAACGTTCCGGCAGTTCGTATTACGCGTACAAATTCCAGTATCGCGGCAAGGAATACTATCGCTCGACTGGAACCGAAAACCGGCGTGAAGCGGAGGCTTTAGCCGCTGCCGCTCGCGCTCGGGTCATTCGGCAGGCGGCCGGACTGGAAGAACCTGACCCACCGTCAAAACCCCTGGCGATTGATGCAAGTCGCAACGGCATTCCTACGCTGAGGCAGTTTCAAACGGTTTTTGACGAGTGGGTTGCCACTGCGAAAGCAGAGCAGAACGGCACAGTGAAGTTTTACCAGCAAAGCTATCGGAAACTCCTTTCTTACGGCCCTTGGGCCGATCTCCGTCTTAACGAGATTGATGAGGCACAGATCGAACGATTCAAAGCTTGGGCTCTAAAGCAGGCTGGACGGCGGCGCGACGGGAAACCGACTCCGGTGGGCAAAACGACCGTGAATCGCTACCTTGCGACGCTCCGCAAGGCTCTGCGTTACGCGCATCTCAAACTGAAGCTCATCGACAAAGTGCCGGTTGTCGATCAATACGGCAAAGACGAAGGAGCGGAGCGCGAGACGGACTACGTATTCAGCTCGTCGGAATACATCGCTTGGATCATGGCAGCCGAGGAACCGTTGCGCTCAGCGTCTATACTCGCGCGTCACTCGGGGATTTGCCGTAACGAAATGCTGAAGCTTATGAAGGACTGTATCCACTTTTTTCCAGAGCCGCTTGAGGACGCGAGCGTGTGCGGAGAGCTTACGATCAAACGCGGGTTGAAGCGGCGCGCTCGCAAGAGGAAACTCGTGATTGATCGCGAGATGAGGGCAGTGTTGGATACGCTCATTCCACGTTCGAAGTGCGAGTACGTGTTCACCAGTCCCCAAGACTCAGCGGAACCGTTGCCACCGTGGGTGCTCGAAACGCAAATCACGCGGGTGCGCAAGAAGATGACTACGCACCCCGACGCTGGTCTGCATGCCCTGCGTCACACGTTTCTGACCGAGGCCGGCGAATACACCGACCCGTTTACATTGCAGTATGTGGCTGGACACGATAACATT
>JASHRE010000322.1 GCA_030037515.1 Candidatus Sulfotelmatobacter sp. | reverse complement strand
AGGCCATTGGCCGAGTTGGGCTTTATTGAAGTTTCTGCGGGGAAGAACGGCGAAAAGAAGAAAATCGGCATCACCCGCGTGCATCTGGAAGAGGACGCGGGCAAAAGCCTGCATGAAGGCTTTCCCGACGCGGAAGAAAAAACGGCGATCGACCTCAACCGCACTGGCGTGCCGCTGATCGAAATCGTCAGCGACCCCGAAATTGCTTCGCCTGACGAAGCGCACGAATATCTGACGCGGCTGAAAGAGATCATTCTTTATACCGGCGTGAGTGACTGCAACATGGAGGAAGGGTCTCTTCGCTGCGACGCGAATATCAGTGTGCGGCCGCGCGGGAACAAACAGCTCGGGATGAAGACAGAAATCAAGAACGTGAATTCATTCCGTTTTATTCGCGAAGCGCTGGAGTACGAAATTGCGCGGCAGATTGACGTGATTGAGTCCGGCGGCACGACCACGCAGGAGACGCGGCTGTACAACGCGAATGAAGGCAAGACTTACGGCATGCGGTCGAAAGAGCAGGCGCACGATTACCGTTATTTTCCCGAGCCGGATCTGCTGCCGCTTGTGATCGACGAAAAGTGGCGGGCGGAAATCGCGCGAACTTTGCCCGAACTGCCCGAGGCGCGGCGTCTGCGCATGGTCAACGAATATGGCATCACGGAATACGATGCGCAGGTGCTGACGTTTTCCAAGTCGCTGGCCGATCAGTTTGAAGAAGCGGCGAAAGCTGCCAAGAATCCCAAGCGCGTCGCGAACCTCGTGCAGGGCGAACTGATGGGACGGCTCAAGGCCAAAGGCATCGACATCGAGCGGTCGCCCATCTCGATGCGTGGTGTTGCCGCTTCCGCCGATCTGGTTGAGTCCGGAACAATCTCGGGCAAAATGCTGAAGGATCTTTACGATCTCTCGTTCGAGCGCGGAAAAGATTTCCCTGTCGTTTATGAGGACGAAGGACAGCCGCATCAGTCAACAGATACTTCAGCACTCGAGAAAATGATTGATGACATACTGGCCGCCAATTCCAGGCAGGTCGAGCAATATCGCGCAGGCAAGAAAACCATGCTGGGATTCTTCGTTGGCCAGGTGATGAAGGCTTCCAAAGGCCAGGCCAGCCCGCAGATCGTGAATGAGCTGCTGACTAAGAAATTAGGGTAGTGTCTGGGAACCGGGATCAGACCCGGACAGTCGGCCGAGCACAGGGCCAGTTTTGGAGGCATCATGAACTTCTCGCCGCTGGGATTGACACCACTGATCGGCGTTTTCGACATGCCACGATCGCTTGCTTTTTACCGGGACCGGCTCGGGTTCTCCGTGGTGTCGGCCTCGCCTGAGGTAGAGACGAAGGAGGGCCGGTTTTCCCATTGGATGTGGTTGCGGTTTGGAGGGGCCGACATCATGCTGAACACTCAATACGACTCGGATGAGCGCCCGCTCCAGGAGCCAGGGAGGACTCACAAGGATGCCGTATTCTATATCGGTTGCTCTGATATAGAGCTTGCATATCAGGAGCTCACGGGCCGAGGTTTGAAAGTGGAGCGTCCAAAAATGGCACCATACGGGCTCATGCTTTTCAGTGTAGAAGACCCTGACGGCTACACCATCGTTTTCCAGGAAGTGCGTGGGCAGATCTGAATGGATAGACGTGGAGCGGGCTCAACCTTTTCGTCTCCGGACGCCGCGTCGGAGGCGCGGTCGCGCCTGTTTGTTCCATATTCCTGTGATGACCTCCGTCATCTGCCTTTTTGACTATCTCTCGCTACCATTGAGTCATGCAATTGAAGATCGATCGCGTCATCAGCATTGCCACGCTGATCGCATCCCTGGCCGCGATTGTTCTGGTTCTGAAGCGACCGGCGCCGGTGGCACAGAAGCAAACTCCGCAGGCGATCGAAGAACATGCCCGTTCCTTCGACGAAAAGATGGCGCAATTCAACGATGCAACAACGCAGAGCCAGTCGAGCGCCGCGGGGAGTCCGCAGTCAGGCGGCGGTGCCAGCCCGACTTCGGTGTCCTCTGGCTCGACCAGCAGCAAAGCCGAGGCTCATATCGATTCCGACGAAATCAATGCTGTGTTGGCGCAGAGTTTGGGATCCGCGGGCCTGAGTCCTGAGTCCGATATCGGCGACGGAGAGCCGCCGATCAAAGATCAGCAAGTCACTTTTGATGGGGATCTTGTTCACGGACAGTTCCTGACCGAAATTGCGGGGAAAGATGTTTGGATCACGATCTCCGGTCACATCGGCGAAAAGGACGGTTATGCGACGTTCGATCCCACCGAATTCAAAGTCGGCGATTTAAACGTTCCGGTGTCTTTGGTCAATCCGGCTCTGCAAAAGAAACTAGCGGAACAGCGCGACCGTCTGAAGCTTCCCGATAATGTGGGTGGAGTCAAAGTCGAGAATGGCCAACTTGTGATGCAGGGCAAGTAGCTCGTCGCGAGTTACCGCGGCGTGATTCCCATGTCTCGCAAAGACGGCGAGATCCTTCAACAGACTCAGGGCAGGCTATGGGAGGCCCCATTTCCTTTTTTGAGGGCGCTTGCTTTCTCATCCCCTTTCCCTTTTTGCCCAAGGTTTAGCCCTTGCTCTTCCCGAAGCCTCAGTTTGTGTAGCTGGATCGTAGATCAAAATCCCCGACGTCTTGAAAAAAGCGCGAGAAGCACCGCGCACGCGCTCATTTTTGGGGTCGAGGTTTGGTTAAGCAGAGATGCCATTCTGGCTCGCGACCCGGGCGTACCATCGGCCGGAATCTTTGACCGTTCGCTGCTGGGTTTTGAAATCCACGTAAGCGAGGCCGAAGCGCTGACTGTATCCTTCCGCCCATTCGAAGTTGTCCATCAGACTCCAGGCGTGATAGCTGCGGACGTCGGCGCCTTCGGCGATTGTCCGCGCCAGGGCGGAAATATATTCACGATGATAGGAGATGCGCTGTTCATCGTGGATCTCGCCGTTCGCGTCGCGAACGTCGTTGTAGGCGCAGCCGCTCTCGGTGATCTCAATGGCCGGACGTTTGTAGTCGCGAGTGATCCGCATAACAATGTCGTAAAGAGCTTTGGGCCAGACTTCCCATCCGATATCGGTTTTGGGACCGACCTCGCCACCTTGCATTTTCACAGGGAAAAGCCAGTCCTGCAGGGTCGTGAGCCGTTCGAGTTGAGCGGGTGCGGATGCGATGGTGCGGCTATAGAGGTTAATGCCGATGAAATCGAGCGGCGCGCGCGCCAGTTCCATGTCGCCGGAGCGAATGCCCATGGCGCGTTCGGGAAGAAAGGTCAGAGCGTTGGGATAGTGGCCCCGCAGTGCGGGATCGAGAAACCATGTGTTCACGAAGTCGTGGGCACGCTCGGCGGCAAGCTTGTCTTGGGCAGAATCGGTGGCCGGTTCTGAGGGGGACATCCAGAAGGTGGTGCCCACGCGCGCGTTGGGACACACGGCTTTGAGAGCGCGGAAACCGGCCCCCTGAGCCAGATTGACGACGTGAGTGGCGCGCAGAAAATCGAGCAGGTTCTTGTGACCCGGTGCGTGCGTGCCTTCGAGATATCCAAGATCGACGAATGCATCGGGCTCATTGAACAAAGTCCAATCAGAAACCCGATCACCCAGGGCGCGGGCGGCGACCTGCACGTACTCGGCAAAGCGCCCCGCGGTGTCGCGATTTGGCCATCCGCCGGAGTCATCCAAAGTCTGGGGCAAGTCCCAGT
>JASHRE010000321.1 GCA_030037515.1 Candidatus Sulfotelmatobacter sp. | reverse complement strand
CACAGGAAAGACGATCGGAGGTTTAAGTCTTCATTCGGAGGATAATCGATTCGATCGAGATGAGGCACTCAAACTCTACACCGTAGGAAGCAGTTGGTTCTCGTCGGAAGATGGAATAAAAGGCGCCCTGCTTCCCGGACAATTTGCCGATTTAGCGGTGCTATCGGCAGATTATTTTTCGATTCCCGAAGAAGATATCAAAGGCCTCGAATCTCACCTTACGATCGTCGGCGGGAAAATCGTCCATGCGAAGGATGCGTTCGCCGAACTCTCACCTCCCGAACTACCGGTTAGCCTGAATTGGTCACCAGTAACGAAGTATGCAGGTTACTTCGAAGCTAACAAACACTTCCCATCTAACGCTGCTGCGTGTGTTGATGCGTCATCAGCTGCTTGCAAACACGACCGTGCCGCGAGCGGAGGGTTGCAAGTCTTCGGGGCGTCAGGCCTATGGGGACTTGGTTGCGATTGCTTCGCATTTTAGAGGAGGTCCGGCAATGAAAGCATCGGTTGTTTCATTCGTAGTCGGCCTGTTGGTTGGTGTTGTGTACGGATTGATTCGTGTTAAGAGTCCGGCACCGCCCATCGTGGCTTTGGTTGGCCTTCTTGGAATGGTATTCGGGGAACAGTTGGGCGGTTGGGTTCTTGCCAAGAATATAAACCTCGCGCAAGCAGCGTCCGTTTGCCTGGTAGGTAAACACTGGGATGAGCCCGCGGGTTCAGAGGCGGATGCAAGGAGCTTCGTGAGCAAACTAAAAAAGCATGAATGAGCAGACGGAAGGTCGAAATGATCCTAAATCGAAAAGCATTGGAGTTCATTGTTTTAGCAGCCCTTGTTGTGTTCTCAGCAAGTGGTCTGTCGATTTCGCAAAGCACGGTGCCGACCGCGTCTGCAACGCAGACTCCTGAAGCGAGGCCCGATATGGCAATCGGGCCGCAGTACGACACGACTCACGTATACGTTGCTCCGGAGGACTTCGACCGTTTTGTTGCGAGCTTGATAGCGACGTTTGGAGGCACGACGACGAAACAGGGCGTATTTGACGTCACGCCGACCCCAAGCAGCACGATTTCCCAGTTGGTACTAACTCCGGCCGGAACCGTATCGGTCTTCGGTTTTAAAACGCCGATTCCGTACCCGTTTGGTGCGGAACGAACTGGTTATCTCGTCACCGATCTTGACGCAGCGATCAGTGCCGCCCGCTCCGACGGCGCCGACATGATCGTTGCGCCTTTCAATGATCCAATCGGCAAAGATGCAGTAATTCAGTGGCCAGGCGGAGTGAACATGCAGCTTTACTGGCACACGACCCAGCCTTCTTACAAGCCACTTGCGTCGGTGCCCGAAAATCGCGTCTATGTCTCAGCTGACAGAGTGACTGCGTTCGTTCAAAGTTTCGTCGCGTTTTGCCACGGGAGAGTCATGTCCGATGACGAGCATGCACCTGGCGTTGAAATTGGAAGACCCACGGACACCTATCGAAGAATTCGGATTCAATCTAATTTCGGCAAAGTAACGATCCTCGTCACCGATGGTCATCTTCCCTATCCATACGGACATGAGATGACCGGATATGAGGTTTCAAATCTCGCCGCAACTCTCTCGAAAGCTCAAGCTGCAGGGGTCAAAGTCTTGGTCCCATCCTATAAGACGGATGATCGTGCTGCGGTGATGGTGCAATTTCCTGGTGGTTATATCACGGAGATCCATTCGTTCAACAAACAGAGCGCGGCCCGTTGACAAACTGTTTTTCAATGCGAAGTGCGTCGGTTCTCGCAATGGTTCTCGCCCTTGGAGCTTCGCAGGCTCAAGCTCAGTCCGCCGAGACTGTTTCACCCGTAGTGCCGGACCGCAGTTACAAGCTCCTGAGCGAGGATGAGGACTGGAGCTTCCTGCGAGACCCAAGCCTCCGCCAGGATTTCTGGGATCCCATCAAATACATTCCACTTAAAGACAGCGCAGATTGGTTCATGACAATAGGCGGAGAAGCACGGGAAGTATGGGAGCAGATCGGAAACGACAACTGGGGACAATATCCGTACATGAACGGATATTTTAACGAGCGGTACATGCTTCACTTCGACGTTCACTATGGCAAACACGTTCGCACGTTCGTGGAGTTCAAGAGTGGGATCAATTCTTTCCGCATTGGAGGCCCTCGGCCGATTGATGAAAAGAAGCTGGACTTTCAGGCGGCGTTCTTGGAGTTGAGCTCAACCCTCCATGACAGCCCTGTCAACTTTCTAGTCGGCCGGCAAGAGCTGGAGTACGGTTCGGGACGGCTGATCGATGTACGCGAAGGCCCAAATGTTCGACTAAGTTTTACTGGATTTCGGCTCCAGACAATCACTCACTCTTGGCAAATTGATGGCCTCGCGGTGCGCCCGGATGAGGACAAGCCCGGATTCTTCGACAACGCACCGACCCCTGGAGTCAGCTTTTGGGGCATCTACGCAACCCGGCCACTACCACGCAAAACGCTGTTGGACACTTACTACTTGGGACTTGATCGGACCGAGGCGACGTTTCAACGTGGTACCGCGCAGGAGGTGCGTCATTCGATTGGAGCACGCTTTTCACACCCGATCGCCACCGAACGCTCCGGTTGGGACTTTGACTATGAGGCCCTCGGACAGTTTGGCACTTTTGGTTCAGCGAATATTCGCGCATGGACGGTTGCTTCTGAAACTGGTTATCGTATCCCCACGATTCGATTTAAGCCTCGGTTCAGCGCAAAAGCCGACATCTCGAGCGGAGATCATCCGAACTCCAACACGTTGGGCACATTCAACCCGCTATTTCCGAAGGGAGACTATTTCGGAGTGTTGGCCACAACTGGTCCCGGGCCCATCAACTTTGTCGACATTCATCCGCATTTTGAAGCATCGCTGCCGAAGAACGTATCGTTCTCGTTCGATTGGATCGTTCAATGGAGAGAGAGTGTGCAAGACGGCGTATATGCCGTACCGGGTTTCCTGATCAGAGCTGCGGATGGTAGCCATGCCCGGTACGTAGGAGACAGACCGGGTACGGAGATTCGATGGCAAGCAAATCGTCACCTTTGGTTTCAGGGAGACTACGGAATTTTTTATGCCGGAACCTTTCTCATGCAAACACAACCGGGACGCAATTTGAATTACTGGGCGCTGTGGGCGGGGTACAAATTTTGATCCCCTTATCGGAGGAGCTTTCGCGGCGAACAACGACTGGCAAGAACTGAAACTTAACTGAGTAAGAGGTCGCGACCAAATTGCACTTCCGAAGAGCGTGGGGTCTGATCATGAAGAGCATGAAGAGCTTTCGTCGAGCCGCTGGAGCAACTGGAGCCGCAATCGTAGGCACAGGTTTCTTCTTCACCATCATTGGCGTATTCGGACTTGGATTTGCCATTGCAGGACTCGTCGTTTTTGTAGTGATCGCAGCCATTACGTATTCAGCATTTACCGGTGACGAGGTAGACCTATGAAACTTGACCCAGCCATACTTGCCAGAATTCAGTTTGCCTTTACGGTGAGCTTCCACATCATGTTTCCGACGATGTCGATTGGTCTCGCGTCTTTTCTGGTGGTGGTTGAGGCGCTCTGGCTGAAGACCAAGAATCCCGTGTATCTCCAAATCTACAAATTTTGGCTCGGCATCTTTGCGATGGGATTCGGGATCGGAGTCGTCACGGGAATCGTACTCTTATTCGAGTTTGGTCTCGGTTTTTCGCGCTTCGCGGAAATCGCCGGACCGGCGATCGGACCGATGATCGCCTTGGAAGTGTTGACGGCTTTTTTCCTGGAAGCTGGGTTTCTGGGCGTCATGCTTTTTGGCCTCCACCGCATCGGTGCCAAGCTCCACTTTTTCGCAACCTGCATGGTCGCCATCGGTACGCTTCTATCAGCTTCGTGGATTCTTTCCGCGAACAGCTGGATGCAGACGCCGGCCGGTATCGCCATTCATGATGGCCGCCTGACCGTTGTGAATTGGCTGCACGTGATTGTGAACCCTTCGTGGCCCTATCGGCTGCCTCACATGCTGACTGCAGCGTATCTAACAGCATCATTTATGGTTGCGGGAGTGGGCGCATGGTATCTGCTGCAGAGGAAACATCTAGATTTTGCGCGTAGGACGGTTGCGTTGGGAACTGCCTTCGCAACCGTGTTGATCGCCGGGCAGGTTTTCCTCGGAGATATTCTTTATGGCACGATGCTCAAGTATCAGCCGTCGAAAATGCAGGCGGCGGAAGGCTTCTGGGAACAAAAATCTCAATCCCCAGCGCCTTACTACTGGTTCATCATTCCTGATCAAAAGACCCAGCGGAATCGTTTCGCACTCGGAGTGCCATACCTTGGAAGTATCTGGCTAACGCACAGTCTCGACGGGCGCGTCGCCGGTCTGAAAAATACGCCGCGCGACCGCCAACCCATCATGGGAATGGTGTTCTATGCCTTTCGGGCGATGTACGGCCTGGCAATTGTCATGTTTGCCGTCGGAGTCGCTTCACTGTGGTTGAGATTCCAGAAGAGACTCTTCAGTTCGCGCTGGTTTCTTTGGATACTGGTCTTCATGACGCCGTCGGGCATTATTGCCACGCTTGCCGGCTGGTATCTTGCCGAGACAGGCCGCCAACCATGGGTAATTTATGGCATCTTGAGAACCGCTGACGCGGTATCTCCGGTTCCCGCTCAGGCACTGTTGTCGACCTTGATTGCGTTCGTTTGCGTTTACACAGTCTTCCTCGGCGCCTTCTTGATCTTTACTATCCGCATTATCCGACACGGTCCAGCTGAGGCGCCGTCTTATGCTGAAGCCTCAGGTTCTCTCAAGAACGCGTTTCGTCCTTACGTTTTGGACAACGCGAAGCGAGCTGTCGATAGTGAGCCGGCACTAAGGGCATAAAGCAAATGGACCTCCCACTCTTCTCGGCTGCTTTCATGGCCTTCGCTCTTACGCTTTATGTTTTCCTCGACGGGTCCGATCTGGGAGTCGGTATATTGCTTCTATTCCAACCAGACCCGGCGTCTCGTAACCACATGGTGGATTCGATTACGCCGACATGGGACGGTAACGAGACGTGGATCGTCATGGCGGGGATAACCCTGTTCGCTGCATTTCCGATTGCGTATTCGATTCTTATGCCGGCGCTGTATCTTCCCGTCATACTAATGTTACTTGCACTGGGCTTCCGCGGTGTCTCATTTGAGTTCCGTGTACAACCTAGTCAGAATCGTCGTGAATGGGACGTGGCGTTCGCAATTGGATCACTGGTCGCAGCGTTCATGCAGGGCTTGATTGCGGGATGCCTGATCCAGGGAATCAAAGTCCGCGATCTATGCTTCGCCGGAAGCGTCCTGGATATCCTTCATCCTCTTCCCATGATCAGCGGAGTCACTCTGACAGTCGGGTACACCGTGCTTGGAGCGGGATGGCTAAGGTTGAAGTCTAATTTTTTGTTACAGGGGTTTGCTCGTCGCTCGCTTCGCGTTTCCGCACCGGTTTTCGCTGTCTTGTTCGGCATTGCTTGCTTCTATGCAGCACAAATTCAGCCAGGGGTGCACTTGCAATGGGCGTTACACCCAATCGCTCTATCTTCTCTTCTTGGCTTGTTTGCCATTGCAGCAGGAGCGTTGGTTTTGCTGACCGAAAGGGTGAGGCCCGTAACCCTCTTGATTCTCGGCTTATTTCTCTTTGCGGTCGGGATCTCGGGGATGGCTTTGATTGTGTTTCCCAACATTGTCCCCTTCAGTGTTTCCCTTTGGAACGCCGCATCATCCTCCGCCAGCCAGGAATTTGTACTCATCGGA
>JASHRE010000320.1 GCA_030037515.1 Candidatus Sulfotelmatobacter sp. | reverse complement strand
GTTCGACGTGATAGGAAATTTCGACTGGAATGAGGCGCTGCAGCCGCTCGATGAGTTTCATCAGATCGCTCTGGACAGTAGGCCGGATTTGAGGGCCGCCGTGCAGGGAATCGAGAAGGCAAAGACGGACCATAGGTTAGCCATTGCCAATGGCTCGACCGATCCGACATTCTCCATCGATGCGGGAGCCAATCCGCCGCTTGATCCATACGTCGGATTCGGTTTCAGCATTCCCCTGCGCATTTTCGACCGGAACCAGGGCGAGAAGCAGCGCACTTTGCTGGACATTGATCGCAGCCAGCAGACCGCAGCCGCGTCGCGAGCGCAGGTCTTCACCGATGTGGATTCCTCTTATGAGCAGGTGCGGAGCAACATTGCATTGCTTAAGCCATACAAGGAGAAATACCGGGATCAGGCGACGCGCGTGCGTGACACCGTGACCTATTCATATCAGCACGGGGGAGCATCCCTGATCGACTTCCTCAATGCACAAAGCGATTATCGCGTGGTTCAATTGGCCTATCTGCAATTGATCGGCGCTTATCTGACTGCCGCGAGCCAGTTGAATCTTGCTGTCGGGCGCGAGGTAATCCAGTGACAAGCAAGAGGCCCATGACATTGCGCAAGCCTACCGGCTTTTAATGCAGGAGGGATTCAGCACGGTCCAGACCATCATGGCGATGGCGGGACAATCCTGGTCCGATTTTCGAACAATCGCCATAGCAAAATCCCCCCGAAAGACCAAGGAAAAGCGCCCGCTTGTGCTCATCCCATCTGTTTACGACAGTCGTCCGCAGTGCCACAGACCGCGTCGCGTAGTAGGATAATGCACCTGTGTCGAAAACTTTCCTCCAGGTTGCCATCACGATTCTTCTTTTTCCTCTTCTATCCGAGGCAAAACAAGACTGGGTTGAGGTGCGCTGTCCACACTTCCTCGTGGTTACCAATGCCGGAGAAAAGCGGGCTCGCGATACGGCGCTGCATTTGGAGCGCATTCAGGCATTCTTTCGACAGTCTTTGGCAGTAACAGGCCATCATCCAAGCCCGTTCGTCACCGTGCTTGCGGTTAAAGACGGGCAAACAATGCGTGACATTCTTGAGCAGTACTGGGGTGAGCGACAGCCACACATAGCCGGCGTCTTCACGCAGCGTTTGGACCAGTATTTTGCAGTCGTGGAACTCGACATTCAACGTTCAGGTTATTACTCGACCTTTTACCACGAGTATTACCATTCGCTGACTGTGCCGATTTTCCCAGACCTTCCCGTCTGGTTGTCTGAAGGACTGGCTGAATTTTACGGGCGCACGGATGTTGGAGACGAGTATGTAGGTACTGGTCGCCCCGACCGTGACTTGCTGGATGTGCTCCGACAAACCAGATTGATTCCGTTAGAGGTTCTGTTCCGCGTGGATCACAATTCTCCCTACTACAATGAAGCAAACAAGATGTCCATTTTCTACGCCGAATCCTGGCTGCTTACTCACTATTTGATGATCGGCAACCCAGAGGCTCACAAACTGCTTGTCGGTTATTTGGAAGCACTCAGTCAGGGCAAAAGCTGGGGTGAAGCCGCGACAGCATTTGGCGATTTGAAGAAATTACAAGCTGACCTTTCCTCTTACCTCCGACAAAAGAAGTTTCTGTATCTCAACTCCTCTCCTCCCAGGGTAGATCTGGGGGAATTTAGGCTTCGTAAGCTCTCCGAAGCTGAGAGCGAAGCCTATCTCGGTGGAATCGCAGCCGCGCTAGGACACTTCCCGCAGGCGCTTCGCACGCTTGCAAAGTCTGTAAAACTCGATCCGAAACTCTGCCTCGCTTACGAATATCTAGGAATGGCCGAATTTCTCGACGGGCAACGATCTAAAGCGCTAGAGTCTGGATCGGTGGCAGCAACCCTCGATCCAAATAACGCCACTGCGCGGTACTTGCGTGCGTATTATGCCCTTGACGGACTTGAAATGGCTTCAGCCAATGTTCCGATCGAGGAGGACTTGCGGCAGGCCATTATATTGAACCCAGAATTTTCTCCGGCCTACGCCTTGCTTGGCCTGTACCTTGCCTTGCAAGCTCAACGCCCTGACGAGGGTCTTTCGCTGGTTAAGCAGGCTCTTGCGCTCGACGCATCCAACGCATCGTATCAATTAAGTCTGGCCCGAGTGCTGTTCCAGATGAAGCGATATGATGCCGCGAAGGCAGCCGCCATCCGCGCAAACTCATTAGCCCGAGATCAAAATGAGAGGCTTCGCATTCAAACTTTCAATGCCCTGTTGGAGCAGGAACGTCTCGCAAATCAGGTCTCTTCACCACCGAACTGACCGCTGCCCGCCTGGGTTGCATCTCCAGTTGGCGTAAAAATCTTGGTCTCCTGTCGACAAGCGCGTCGGCGACGAGCGCTCGGGGTTGATCCGACTGTTTCACGCCAAAGGTATGTCGAAGTTGTCGAAGCGCTGAGTTATGGTCCCACAGCGATCCATGTATTCGAAGCTTCGCAGCTATAGCGCAAGGTGCTGGCAGAGCCATCGCTGCGGTAGTATTGGCTGCCTACCACGCAACTCATAGTCGGCGCGCCCTGACCGCCGCAAAGCATAGGACCCGAGCCAGGCGCGCCCAAGAAGATGCAGCCTGAAGTCGTGCTGCGCGCGAACATCCCATCGCCGGTTTTGAATGTATTTTTGCTGATCGGAGGCAGCACTCCGCTTGCGGCCACCGCTATTCGTCCATTGCGGTAAAGGTCCGAACCGAAGCCGCTGTTGATCTCGTCGCTTTTAACCGAAAACAGCGGCGCACCTCCGATCACGTGGACGTTCTGGTAGACCTGATCGGTGAAATCGAACTCGTTCGAAGAACTTTGCCCTAGGATCAGCGGGTAGGCGAAAGTTCCGGTGACGAACAGGTTGTGAAACAGAATCCCGTCAGCGTCAATGTCCTGAGTGGGATCGGAGAGGTTGAGACACACCGAGGCACTCGCCGGTAGCGAGTTCTCCATCTCAAACATCTGCTGGTACTCGGCAACGTTGGTGTCCGAATTAGCTTCGAATTCAAAGCCGCATAGTATATTTCCCACGATCAGCCCATGCTCAAACACGTTGTCC
>JASHRE010000319.1 GCA_030037515.1 Candidatus Sulfotelmatobacter sp. | reverse complement strand
AGGCCGCTGGGAACCTGGGTATGGAGTACCTTTCGATTCCGTCGCATTGCCCCTTTCCCAACGACAAGCCGTGGGTGGGGTTTTTGGAGGCGGTGCACGAAAATCGGGGAAAGAAAGTGTTCGTGCCTTGCAGGTCAGGCGATGATCGCACGGGATCGGCAGTCGCGACCTATCGCGTCGCCCAGGAAGCTTGGTCTGCAGACGAGGCCTTACCCGAAATGAAGGTCTTCGGATTCAGTGGGGTGCACCACGTCATCTGTCCGCGGATGGCGGAAAATATGTGAGCAAATTCCCCGGGCGCTGGAGGACGGATCCAGCGTTTCGAGGGCTCGGCGACGGACGGGGATCCAAATGGCCCGGAAACGGGCGGCAGATAAGAAGAAAGCGACGGAAGGTCATCTGAAGCATACAACCGCGAAGTATTGGATCGAGAGACTGCGGCTGGAGCAGCATCCCGAGGGCGGATACTTCCGGCAGACGTACAAATCTGGTTCGATTGTTGAGCCGCAAGTTTCCGAGAATTTCCATCCCCCCAAATCCGACCTGGTCGCAAAAAGCGAGACCGGGGTGGGGAAACCAAGATTAGGCGGAGCCCGAGCGGCTTCGACAGCCATTTACTTTCTGCTCGAAGGGCAGAGTTTTTCGGCGTTTCATCGGCTGCGATCGGATGAGATGTGGCACTTTTATAAGGGATCGCCGCTGCTCGTGCATGTGATCGATGGGGCAGGTGAGTACTCTTCGATTTTTCTTGGGGACGACCCCGGCGCGGGTCAGGTGTTTCAGGCGGTGGTGAAGGCGGGATGTTGGTTCGCATCTGAGATCGTGCGAAATACCCGCCCTTCGACAGGCTCAGAGGGTGCTGTTTCCCGAAATCGGGGAGAAGCGGCGCACCCGTCATGGGCGCTCGTGGGATGCACCGTCGCTCCGGGATTTGAGTTTGAAGATTTCGAGTTGGCGAAGCGGGAAGAGTTGATGCGTCGGTTTCCGCAACACCGGGAGTTGATCGAGCGTTTGACGAGGCAGTAACGTACCCCGGTTTTGTCCAACCCGCCCCTACTCGAGCACTTCCGGACAGAACGCAACTTCCTCGCTCTCAGATCCAGCCTACCCAACGCGCCGGCGTCGTTGTTCCTCGTAGCTGCGGTCGTCTCGCGTGTAGCCAGTATCGGTACCAGTGCCTGTAATCGTCGTCTCTCGCCGGCGCCCCAGCAGGCCAGCCAGGCCGAGCAGGCCCAGCAAACCCCAGCCTCCCCAATTGTGCCCGGTCTCTACGGGCCGATTGTAGGTCTGGTCGTACGGATTTGCCGTCCTGTCCTGCGGATTGTTCGATGGTTGCTGGGCGAGGCTGACTCCGGTTAACAACAGAATGGAGAGTAGTAAATGTGCGCTTTTCATCGCTTTTTTAGCTCCGTGAACTCGTTCGAAGATTTGCGCTATGTACGTAAGATTACTTTTCTGGCGCCGTTTTGAACTACCGCCAAGACCCGAGATCGCCGTAATGGTTGACGTAAAATCCGAATTGAATGTGGACGATAGCGGTCGCAAAATCCGGACCTCACGGGTTGGCATTCGCGCGGGCGGGGGGCGGGCCACACGCGGTTTTGCGATTCCCGGGTGGGTCCGTTTTTCTAAGCTAGCCGTGTTCGACGCGGGCCTTTATATCCGAGTACGCGGCCTCGATGAGTCGGCTTAGGGCTGCCGTGTTTGCGCCGGTTCCTGGCCTTAGCTTCATATGGCGCATAAATTTGCCACTGCCTTCGAGCAAGCGCGCCGGATCGGGCAGCGCTGCGCCTTGAAAGAACCCCACGTTTACGTGCGAAGTGAACACATTGACGTAGCCGAAGGGCACATCTCCCAAGCATGCAACCGGACAGCCGTCATGCAAAAGCTCTCGGACTTCGTCGCCGCAGTTTCGCATCACCTCAAACCACCGATGCGCGATGGCTCCCAATTCACCGGCATGCTGTTTCATCCACGCATCGATGGCGGGATCCCGCTCGACGGTGCCGTTGAATCGCAGCAAGCCCGTTCGCATGGTCGCGGCATGTTCTGCGGTCGAGATCCTGTGCTTGCGAGGCATCGCTACCTTCCCCGAGCAAAATTTCAATTCATGGGTGCTTTCGCGGGCGGGGCGCCGGCGCCACACTAAATCATTTTGCGGCGACGGCTTTCTTGGGGAACATTTCGCCGATGCGCTTGATTTGCGCACCGACGTCTTTCAACTTTTCCTCAATGTGCTCGTAGCCGCGGTCGATGTGGTAGACGCGGTCGATGATCGTCTCGCCGTCGGCAACCAGAGCGGCAAGCACCAGCGACGCGGAAGCGCGGAGATCGCTGGCCAGCACGGCGGCGGCGCTGAGCGGAGTCCTGCCGCGAACCACGGCACGGCGTCCTTCAATCTTGATGTTGGCGCCCATGCGGACGAGTTCGAGCGCGTGCATGAATCGGTTCTCGAAGATATTTTCCGTGATGGTCGACGTGCCCTCGCCTTGCGTGGCCAGGGCCATGAATTGCGCCTGACAGTCGGTGGGGAATCCGGGATATTCCTCGGTGGCCAAGTCGGACGCGGTGAACGGATTGTCCCCCATGACGCGGACCGAATCGCAGTTGGTCTTGGTTTTGACTCCGACCGCGTGGAGCTTGCGGATGACAGCTTCCAGATGCGCGGGCTCACAGGCGGAGACATTGAGATCGCCGCCGGTCATTGCGCCGGCGATGAGAAACGTTCCCGCCTCGATGCGATCGGGGATGATCCGGTGCTTCGCGCCCTTCAGCTTGCTGACGCCCTTCACGCGGATCTTCGACGTTCCTGCGCCTTCGATCTTCGCTCCCATTTTGTTGAGCAGGTCGGCGAGATCTGCGACTTCCGGCTCGCGGGCACAGTTCTCAAGCAGAGTTTCACCCTCGGCCAGAGTCGCGGCCATGAGCAGATCTTCGGTGCCGGTGACGGTGATCCTGTCGAAGATGATGTGCGCGCCCTTCAGACGAGCAGCGCTGGCTTCGACGTAGCCGTGATCTTGCGTGATTTTCGCACCGAGCTGCTCGAGCCCCTGGATGTGCTGATCGATGGGGCGAGCGCCGATGGCGCATCCGCCGGGGAGGGAAACGCGAGCCCGGCCGCAACGCGCGACCAGAGGACCGAGCACCAGCGTCGAGGCTCGCATGGTCTTGACGAGTTCGTAGGAAGCTTCCGGTGTGGCGAGATTGGCGCAGTGAATGGTGGTGCGGTGATGCGCGCGTCCGTAGCCGAGTTCGACGTCGGCGCCCATGGCTGTGAGCAGGTTGCGCGTGGTCTGAATGTCGCGCACCTGCGGAATGTTTTCGAGGACGATCGGCTGATCGGTCAGCAGGGCCGCGGCCATGCAGGGCAAGGCGGCGTTTTTCGCGCCGCTGATGTGGACGGTGCCGAGCAGCGCCTCTCCGCCGCGAATGACGAATTTATCCATGAATAAGTCCCGGTCTTTGATTGTAATGGGATCAGCGCGGCGCCGTCGTTGACTCGAAGGGCACGATGGGTCAGGGCCGGATGGAGAAAGTTTCAAAACCTCCGGCCTCTGGGAAAGTGCGCGACAGGGGAGGGACACCCGGCTGTCCGGCTTCGCTCGAGTGGACGGCCCAGGGCGGCCGTCCGCACAGCAGCAGGAAAGCTTATTGCTGCTTGGCCGTCCGGATCGCGTTGCGGACGTGGCCTCTGGATTTTTTCAGCGCGGCGACCGCTTGAGCTCGCGTTACTCCTGCGGCGAGCATGACCACCGCGACGGGGGTGCGATTGCCGCTGGCTTTCAGTGCGCGGGTGGCGGATTCCTGGCCCGCCCCGGTGGCGCGCTCGAGGATCCGAACGGCGCGATTGGTGAGTTTTTCGTTTTTCGTCCAAACATTGACCATGAGATTGCCGTAGACATAGCCGAGGCGCGCCATAGCTCCGGTCGAAATCATGTTGAGAACCATCTTGTGCGCCGTTCCAGCTTTCATTCGCGAAGAGCCGGCGAGAACCTCGGGGCCGACTTCGGTGACGATGGCGAAATCGGCCACACGCTCGAGCGGCGAATTGCGATTGCAGGTGAGCGCAATGGTGCCTGCGCCGCGGCGGCCGGCGTAGTCCACGGCGGCGATGGTGAAGGGAGTGCGGCCGCTCGACGCGATGCCGATGACGACGTCATTCTTGCCGGGCTTGCGTTTTTTCATTTCGGCGATCGCGGGGACGGGGTCGTCTTCGCTGGCTTCGGTGGAGTTGCCCAGAGCTTCAGGGCCGCCGGCCATGATGAATTGCACGCGGCGTGGATCGATGTTGAACGTGGGTGGAATTTCCGAAGCGTCGAGCGCGCCGAGGCGGCCGCTGGTTCCGGCGCCGACGTAGATGAGGCGTCCTCCGCGGCGAAGCGCATCGGCGACGACATCGACTGCGCGCGCGACTTCGCGCAGAGCGCGTTCCACCACGGTGGCGACGGTGGCGTCTTCCTGATTCATCAGGCGAACGATTTCGAGCGCCGACATGCGGTCGAGGTCGTGTGCGGTGGGCAGGATTTGTTCCGTTGGCAAAGAGCGGAGTTCGTGCGATTGGCCGTTGTTCACTCGTGCAAGTTCCTTGGGTTCAGAGAAATGATTTTACGAATTGGTATCGGCCGACAATTTTAAATTCGTACGTGGTCGCGGGGCAAAACGCGGAGGGGCGGAGGTTCGAGGGCCGGGGGGAAATGGAGACTCCAGATTCCTTCTGTCTGGTTGCGCTCGCGGGTCGGAATGACAAAATGCAGCACATGCCAGCGCAGCCTAGTGGCGTCATCGAGCTTCCAAAGCTTCGATCACCGCATCGTGAAATCTGGGTCGGACCTGCTTGATGGCCTGATTCGAGCAATCGGGCCAGGTGCGATTGGTCAGCAGAGCGACGGAAAGCTCGCGGTCGGGATCGATCCACAGCGATGTGCCGGTGTAGCCGAGATGGCCGAAGGAGCGCCCGCCGAAATATTTTCCAGATTGCGAAGGACGGGAAGGCGTGTCCCAGCCGAGAGCACGGGAAGTGTTTGCCGGCCAGGACTGGCACTGGGTGAACAGCGAGACGGTTTCGTGGCGCAGGATGGGCCCGCTTTGGTTGAGCATGGAGTGTGCGAGAACAGCGAGGTCCTCCGCTGTCGAGAACAGGCCGGCGTGGCCCGCGACTTGGCCGAGGACGAAGGCGTTTTCGTCCTGCACTTCTCCTTGAATGATGCGATTGCGAAAGGTGCTGCGGGGATGGTTTGCGCCGCCGGCAGGGCTTCCGCTCGGCCGGGGCTGAGATTCTTGCTGTGCGCGGACGGGAGTGTCCGCCCCACCGAGTCGTTCATCGGCGGTAGGAGGAATTCTCGGGCGAAGTTCTGGGGGCGGATTGAAGATGGTGTTCGCCATGCCCAAGGGCGCGAAAATTTCGCGCTGGCAGAAGCGCTCGAGCGGTTCACCGGCGATGCGCTCGAGGGCGACGCCGAGAATGATGAATCCGATGTCACTGTATTCCGCGCGAACGGCGGGATCGGCGGTCAGGCCGGTAGTAAACGCAGCGTGAAGCAGTTGCTGGCGAGTGCGGCATCGCAGGAATAATTTTTCATACGCGGGAAGTCCGGATGAGTGCGCCAGGAGCATGCGGAACGTAACAGTGCGGCGTCGGGGATCGGCAGCGCCGCTGGAGTCAGACAGAAATTCGGAGATCGCCTCGACGACGGGAGAGTCGAGTTGGAGCAAACCCCGTTCGTACAGGATTGCGGCCATCGTCGTGGTTGCGACGACTTTGGTTAGGGAAGCGAGATCGAACAGTGTGGAGGGCTTAACTTCAAAATCCGCGCCCTGTCGCTGCAAAAACGGAAGCGACAAGGATGGGACACCCTCAAGATCCGTTTCATACACAAACTCGCCGAGCGCTTTCAGCGCGATCAGACGCCCCCTGTGAGTTATCGCCAGCGCCGCGGACGGGAACGCGCCTTGTGCGATCGCCTTGCGCAAGATCGAGAAGGCTGAGGAGAACCGTTCTTCTTGATGACTGAAATCAGGGAGCAGAGACCGATTCACGGTTTCCATGTTATCAAGGCGTATATCTTGAGCGGGTTATGGCAGAGTCGGCATTCACTTGCCCATTTGCGCCCTAAAGCCCCGCCCTTAAGGCTGGAGTATAGAAGGCGCTTGTACCAGATTTCTGTATGCAGCATACTGCGCCTCAGGGCACTCGAAGGGTACAAATCAGACCACAACGCATGGCGGGTACGGCTCGGTTCATTTGGAATTGGGCCTCGGATCGTTGCCCGGCTGCAAAGAAAATCACAAAAGTATTCCCCGGGGACAACTGTCGAACGAACGAACCGCCCTGAAACACAAGCCGCGATGGTTATACGATTTTGATTCTCAATCATTCCCTACATTCACAAGCAAGAAACACCCGAAGCAATCGTTTCGTATCCCTCAGCGGGTTGTGCCTGAAGATGGTAATGTGTGCATTCCAAAACCGGGTCGGCTGAAAGTTCGTCAGTCTCAAGACATCGAAGGTAACAGCGAGAGCGCAACGTTCAAAATCCCCCGCCTTCAGGCGGGGGAAGGTTCAACAGAGTGCCTTGAGTCGCAGGGGCAAGGTTGTGTAGAGTCAATGGCATTCATTCATCCGGGGCAAATTCGCGTTCGGCATCAGCCAGGCTGGCTCAGGCGGGCAGGCGTGCACGCACCCGGAAAAATCAAAACTCTCAAATGCCACGTCGATTCCTGTGCAAGCTCCACGCTCGCTACATCGCCGCAGTTTCTGCTCTTTTTGCCGGGTACGCCCTCTGTCTTTCCGCTGCCACCATCCACGCGGGTTCGGATCCAGTACGCCTGGGCGCAGTGGATTCAATCATCGAGCAAGCCGTCGCGGACGGAAACATTCCTGGCGCTGTGCTGCTGGTTGGACATGATGGCAAGGTCATCTATCGCAAGGCATACGGCGAACGCTCGCTCGAGCCGCGGCGAGAAACGATGACGATCGACACCGTTTTCGATCTGGCGTCGCTAACCAAAGTCATTGCCACGACAACGTCGGTATTGCAGCTCGCAGAGCAGGGAAAAATTCGCTTCAATGATCCCGTCTCGAAATATCTGCCGGAATTTGCGCAAAACGGGAAACAGGACATCACCATCCGGCAGCTATTGACGCACTACTCCGGGCTGGCGCCGGATCTCGATCTGACAACCCCGTGGGAGGGGAAGCAGACCGCGTACCAGTTGGCGTTTGTCGAGCCGCCCGAGACGACGCCGGGATCGGGATTTGTCTATAGCGACATCAACTTTATTATGCTGGGCGCGCTCGTGGAAAAGGTTTCTGGCGAAACCCTGGACAGTTATACCGAGAAACACATTTTCGCTCCGCTCAAGATGACGCACACGCGCTATCTGCCGCCGGCGTCATGGCGAGGGAAGATTGCGCCCACGCAATACGACGAGAGCGAGCACATGCTGCGGGGAGTCGTTCATGATCCCACGGCGCGTAGGATGGGCGGCGTCGCGGGGCATGCAGGGCTTTTTTCGACCGTGGACGATCTGGCGAAATTTGCCCAGACGCTGCTCAACGGGGGCGATGGAATTTTGTCGTCGGTAATGGTCGAAAAGATGACGCAGCCAGAGCAGCCCCCTCAGGCACCAGTCTTGCGGGGCTTTGGATGGGACATCGATTCCCCGTTTTCTTCAAATCGCGGCGATCTGTTTCCGGTAGGATCTTTCGGCCACACCGGATTTACTGGAACCTCGATCTGGATCGATCCGACCACCGAGACTTATGTGATTTTGCTGACGAACGCCGTGCATCCCCGGGGGAAGGGAAATGCGATCGCTCTGCGGGTGAAAGTGGCGACGGAAATTGCGGCGGCGCTGAATTTGACCGTCAGCGAAAAAGACGAGCTGCGATGGAAAAGCGTTACTGGCTATAACGAAGCGGAAAGTGCGGAGCGGCGTATGAGCGCGCGCAACGGAACCGTGAAAGTCGGCATCGACGTGCTCGAAGCGCACAACTTCGATGTTTTGAAAGCGGCCGACGGGAAAAAGCGAATCGGGCTGGTGACAAATCAAACTGGAGTCGATTCGCAGGGGCGGAGGACGATCGACGTTCTGGCGCAAGCGCCCGGGGTGGAACTCGACGCGATTTTCAGCCCGGAGCATGGCGTTGCCGGCGTCATGGATACCACGGATATTGGCAATTCCAAAGACGCTGCGACCGGCGTGCCGGTGTACAGCGTCTATGGGGCAACCGATGAGGCGCGTCATCCCTCGCCAGACGCGCTGAAAAATCTGGACGGGATCGTGTTCGATGTCCAGGACGCGGGGGTGAGGTTCTACACCTACGAGACCACTCTGGGCTATTTTCTCGAGGCGGCTGCGAAAGCGGGAATCGAAATAATTGTGCTCGACCGGCCCGATCCGGTGACGGGATCGTTCGTGCAGGGTTTCCCCACTGACGCGGGGCGCGAGAGCTTCACCAATTACTGGACGGTTCCGGTGCGACACGGCATGACGATGGGCGAACTCGCCAAGATGTTCAACACGGAGCGCAACATCAACGCCAAGCTGACGGTTGTGCCTGTGGAAGGATGGGAACGCGGAGACTGGTTCGATTCGACTGGACTGGCGTGGGTGAATCCGTCGCCGAATTTGCGCAGCGTGACGGAAGCGGCGCTCTATCCGGGGGTGGCGCTGATCGAGGGCACGAACGTTTCGGTAGGCCGCGGAACGGATACGCCGTTTGAATTGGTGGGCGCGCCGTGGATCAAAAACAAAGAATTCGCCGCTTACTTAAACACGCGCGGGATCGCAG
>JASHRE010000318.1 GCA_030037515.1 Candidatus Sulfotelmatobacter sp. | reverse complement strand
GCTCATCGTGCCAACGTCTGTCTTTCCCCCAAGGTCAAAGTGCCATCGTGCTCGACCCGTTTCTTACTCTTCTTCGTAGCCGAAGGTAACCAGCGTGAGTCCCTGCCCCAAACGTCAAATGCAGCTTCGGTCTCATGAAGCAGGGCGTTCTTTCATAATGCATTGACGCGGCTCCGGTTCGCCATGGTATTGCGTGTAGCTCTTTACGACCCGATTATTCGCATCTGCGTCCCGAATCACGAACTCAGCACCTCGTTCCCTCAGAACCCTCTTGAGATGGCTTGCCGCCTGACGCCCCCCAGACACCAACGAACTCGGACTTGCCGCTCGCGTCAATCAGAAGCATCTTACCTCCGAACAGCGAATCAAACTCATCCAGCCGAACATACCGCTCGATGAACGTCCGCTCACCATCGAGATGATGACGTTTGCTGCCTTTTGACCAATCGAGCGTGTATTCGTAAAGGGTGTCCACTGCCGTTCATTCTATGATTTTTCTTGTCCCGCAATGATAGGTGTCGTAAGCAGGTGCGATAACACTTATAACCTTTTGGTTACGAGTAAAATGGTAATATTACGTCATTTGTGTTTTTCTTTGATTCGCCTGAGAGTCGGAGTGATAATTCTCTCGTGAAGTTTCAACACATACGCAGGCTATGGTTTTGGTTTTGGGTTCTCATCGTCGCTGTGGCAACGTGGTTTTGGCCCTATGGCGTGCGCTTAATCGACAGCAATACTCCGCCGACTGCCCCTTCGTCAGCCTCTTCGCCAACCAAGTGAAAAACCCCAACGTTAGCTGCTCTCGGAGTTCGGGTCAATGAGCGATATCCGGATAGATTGAAGTACTTCGGGCCTTCTATTTCAAGGGAAGAGAGTTGACTTTTTGCGGAGAGCAACTCGGCGTAGCGGGCCGGGCTGGCGTTTGGGTTGGTGAGTGAAATCGAGATCTGCTACCTTTCATTGACTTGCCCTACCAGTAGACCTAAGATTTCAGCCTGATGATTGGCCAGATTATCTCGCACTACCGCATTGTCGAAAAGCTGGGCGGCGGCGGGATGGGCGTTGTCTATAAAGCCGAGGACACGCGGCTTGGCCGTTTCGTCGCCCTCAAGTTCCTGCCTGACGATGTAGCTAAAGATCCGCAAGCGCTGGCCCGCTTTCAGCGCGAGGCCAAGGCTGCATCGGCGTTGAATCACCCGAACATCTGCACGATCTACGAAATTGACGACCAGCATGGGCAGGCCTTCATCGCCATGGAGTATCTGGAGGGAGTGACACTCAAGCATCGTATTGCCGGCATCCCGCCGGAGATCGAAACGGTCCTAGATTTGGGTATCCAAATCGCTGACGGACTCGAAGCTGCACATGCCAAAGGGATCGTTCACCGCGACATCAAGCCAGCGAACATCTTTGTGACCGAGCGCGGCCACGCCAAGATCCTGGATTTCGGATTGGCGAAAGTATCGCTGCCTACAGCGGTCGAGACGAGCGCGCCCACCGTCGAATCTCACGAGCACCTTACGAGTCCCGGAACTGCGCTAGGGACGGTTGCCTACATGTCTCCAGAACAGGTTCTGGGCAAGCCCCTGGATGAGAGGAGCGATCTGTTTTCCTTTGGGGTGGTTCTGTACGAAATGGCGACGGGACGATTGCCGTTTGTCGGAGAAAGCGCTGGAGGGGTTTTCGACGCGATTCTGCACAAGCAACCCACGGAAGCGGTGCGTTTAAACGCTTCCGTGCCCGCGGAGTTGGAGCGGATTATAGGCAAGGCAATGGAGAAGGACCGCGATCTGCGCTACCACACGGCGCAAGACCTGCGCACCGACCTGAAACGGCTGCGTAGGGATACGAGTTCACGCAAATTCGCGACGGCCGATAGCGGAACCGCCGCCGGTGCGTCCGGCGTCAGCGAAGTGGCAAGCGGGAGTTCCGGATTTGCTGCTGCTGCCGCGCCGAAGCCGTCGCGAGGTAATTGGATCCTCGTAGGAGTGGCTATGGCCTTTGTGCTGCTTGCCTCGGTGCTGATTTACCGGATGCACGTTTGGAGCGGCGGCCTTGCCCAGAACGGATTTCATAACCTGAAGATTACCAGCCTCAGTTCCTCCGGGGACGTGCTCTGGTCGAAGATTTCACCTGACGGGAAGTACCTGGCATACGTGTCGAATTCTCACGGCAAATACAGTTTGTGGGTGCGACAGATCGAAACCGCCGGCGCCGTCCAGATTCTTCCTCCTACTATCGACATACTCTGGCATCTAACGTTCAGCCCGGATGGCGACTATTTGAATTATGAGGTCCGCCAGCGGGGCAGGGTACACGGAAACGTCTACACGATTCCAACTCTGGGCGGCACGCCGAGGCTGTTAATCGACACCGCCGACAGCTCCGTCAGCTTCTCCCCGGACGGAAGCCAGTTGGCGTACACACTCTTCGAAGAAAGCGCGGGCGAGTCGAAAATCATGGTGGCCAACCGCGATGGCAGCGGCAAGCGCCAGCTGGCATCGGAGAAGCGGGTCGAAAGCGTTGACACCTCCGCCGTGGGCTGGTCGCCCGATGGCAAACGGCTGGCTGTCGTCCGGTCGGGCGCAGATGATCCCGGCGGACTAGGGGCATCCCTGTCGGAAGTGGACCTCGCAACCGGCAAGGTGAGCCGGATGGCGGGCAAACGCTGGCGCTCCATTCGCGATTTTACCTGGATTCCTGACGGGAGCGGATTGCTGCTGGCGGCGCTGAATAAAAGCGGAGCTCAGGATCAGGTTTGGCTGGTCACTTATCCTGGAGGCGAGCGGCGCCGCCTCTCGAACGATTTAATGGTCTATGCATCGGTGTCAGTATCAGCCGATGGCAAGTCGATTGTCGGCACGCAGTGGGATCAGTCTTCCACCCTTTGGGCCGCACCGACCGACTCGGCCGACGCCTCGCAACAGATAACCACCGGATTCATGGACGGGGGACACGGGCTCACGATACTTCCGGATAATCGCATCGTCTACACCGGCGATCACGCTGAAAATTGGGGTCTTTTCATCGCCGACATGGACGGGCAAAACATGCGGCAGCTGTCGTTCGATGGACACTTTCACGATTCCCCAACCGCGTGCGAGAGTGGGCAAAC
>JASHRE010000317.1 GCA_030037515.1 Candidatus Sulfotelmatobacter sp. | reverse complement strand
AATTGCAAGCAACAAACTGCTTAACAAATTCCTTTTCATGCTTTCCTCCTCCATCATCTCTTCCATGGACTGGTTTTGCTTGCTGCACAAATCCTCAACTCGCTGATTTGAGAACAGGAACATCTACCAGGTATCCTGTTCCGGCCACAACGATCACGCCCTTTATGCGTGAAATGGGCCTCAACAGGTGATTCGATTTCCTCAGATAGAGGTCGAGACCTCCAGGGATCGTGCTGATATTTTGTGGAGCCGCGTTCTCTACCTGTTCGGGCTCTAACGGAAAGAACTGAAGCGAAACGATAGGTCTTCCGATCCTCAAGCGTAACCGAAATTCGTCTCCGACTGAAGTCGCCGAGACCTTCCAGCCCGATGGAATTGGCTTCGGCAGTTGACGTCGGGCAGACTCAAACAATGGAGCACTCGAACTCGCAACACCCTGGTTCTTCACGGGAAGATCCAACTCAAGTTGTTTCTGTCCTGGGATACAAACTTCTCGACAAATCAGATAGTGAACGTGCGCGATTATCTTTTCAGTGACGCCTTCGGTTAATCCGGAGGGCGTTCGAATGACTACCGCCAGTAAAACCTGATGTTCGTAGCCATAATCGACGAAGGGAGGCGTCGGAAGCCGAGTCGGATACGGCCATTGAATTGAACTTGCCTGAAATCCCACCGGCAACGTCCAATCAATCCGTGGTGGTTCCCCCGCGTCACCGGGATTAACCCAGTATGTATGCCACCCCTCCTCAAGATCAAACCGTATCCCCAACCGGAATTGCTGATGCGGCACAATCGCATCTTTCTCCGAGATTAGCTGTACCCTCACATGGTCGTTGGGATTCTCGGCACGAGTTGTGTGCGGCAGAAAAAAACACGTGGCTCCAATGAGACACTGGAAAATGATGAGAATGGCCCGGTGATTTGGCATGGTTTCCGGTTGTTCCAACACTGTCTTTCCGTTTGATGCAGATCCAGCTGGAGGAAATGCTTAGCAAATGTGGCTTATGAGTAATCCGCGTCAGAAACGGCGTTTTGGCTACGAATACGTGTAATTTTTTGGCCGATTAGTCGGGGAGCATCGAACAACGACACAGACCGGTAAACAGCAGCAGGTAATACTCATCAAGAACAAGGTAACGGCAATCCAGCATGATGGCATCACCCAAGCCTACGTCAATCTGTCAACTCAAGGCAGGCCAAAGGATGTTCCATGCCAGCCGGTCCATGCAGGCGCGATTCGTCGTGTTATCCATTCTGACGGTTCTTATGAGTGCATCATTTGCAGTGTCACAAAACCCGGTGGGCCTTGCCGCCCCGGCGAATTACGATTCAGGCGGTTATCAGGTCGCGGGGTGGAGCTTCCCCGGTGTCAGTCGGCGATTTTAACGGAGACGGGAAGCCGGACTTGGTGGTCATCAACGATTGCGGAGGTGTGTCCTCTGCCTGACCGGAAGCGCGCTTGGAGTTTTGTTGGGCAGCGGAGACGGAAGCTTCTCCAACGGCCGTGACATATGGGCTTGGACTGCCGTCTTACGAGGGCGCCCGGTTCGTCGCCGTGGCCGATCTAAACAACGATGGGAAACAGGACCTGATCGTGCTGGGCTCCACCTCACATCTCAGCGTGCTGCTCGGCAACGGGGACGGTACTTTTCAGGTTGTAGTGACCTGTATCCCTGGTTGCGTTGGGCACGTGTGTCGAAACTTGAGACGGCAAGCCCGATCTGCTGCTCTGACCTGCAACCCGTTCGGGGGCGTGGTTAATCATGCGTCCCGCGATCTCGATTCAACCATCAACGTATTGCTTGGGAATCCGCGAAAGAACCAGGTCAACAGGTCAACAGGTAACCGATTCAAATACGCGGCGCGGGTGGCTCCTAAAAGCGCACAAAGTAGTGGTTGGCGCAACCTCGTGGATCATGAAGGGACGAGACTTCTTATCCCGTATGGAGCACTTTGTGTTGGCTCACATTATCGCCATCGCCGGATCGGAGTGTGCTGAAGACGATGGTTGAAAGGATGGTTAAGGCTCCGAGAGACACAAGCGCTTCGTGGACCCCGCGGATGAATCTTATCGGCTCGGCATGCGCCTGAGGCGGAAGAAAGAAGGTCGTCGCCAATCCCGCAATCGCCACCCCGAAACTGATCGACATTTGCTGCGCAGTGCTCGCGATGGAACTTGCTTTGCTTGCTTCTTCGTCGGTGATGTCGGCGTACACCAGAGTGTTCATGCTGGTGTATTGCAGAGAAGTGAATCCTCCATAGAGCAATGCATAAAGCACGATGGTCCAGATCGGCGTCTCGAGTCCGATGGTTGCGAACAACAAAAGCAGCCCGCCGATAATGACGGTATTCGATATGAGTACGCTCCGGTAGCCCAGCCGCGTGAGAATACGCGACATGACCACTTTCATGCTCATGGAAGCGATTGCCTGCGGCATGATCAATAGGCCGGACTGAACCGGCGTGAACCCAAGACCTACCTGGTAAAGCAGTGGCAGCAGGAACGGAACACCGCCAACTCCAAGCCGCGTGAAGAAATTACCGCTGACAGACGTGCGGAATGTACGGATTCGAAATAGCCCAAGGTCGAGGAGTGGAAATCTGGTCTCTCTGCCGTGGATCCCGTAACCTGTTATCAACGAAAACGAGACGATCACAAGACCAAAAATCTCGCCGCTGCTTAAAGTGTGCTCGCCGAAAATTTCTAAAACATAAGACAACAACGCGATGCCCGACCCGAACAGAATCAGCCCGACCAGATCGAGTGGTGGAGTCTTTTCCTCGCGGTAATCGGGCAAATGGAGATAGACCATCAGCAACCCCATGACGCCGACCGGCAGATTCACGAAGAAGATGACACGCCAGTGCAAATAGCGCACAATCAGGCCGCCCAACACAGGGCCGAGCATGGGGCCGACCAGAGCGGGTATGGAAACGAAACTCATGACGCGAACGAGTTCGAATTTCACGAATGCTCTTACCAGCGTGAGCCTGCCGACCGGCACCATCATTGCGCCACCGCACCCCTGAATTACGCGGCAAACGACGAGCAGATGAATGTCACTGCAAATGCCGCAGAGGAATGACCCCAAAGTAAAAAGTCCGATTGCAGAGGCGAATACACGCCGCGTGCCGAACCGATCCGCCATCCATCCGCTGATAGGAATGAATACGGCGAGGCTCAAAGTGTAGCTCGCAAGCACGGATTTCATACTTAACGGTGTCACATGCAGAGCTTGCGATATCGCTGGCACAGCCGTATTGAGGATGGTTGTGTCCAGCGTCTCCATGAAAAACGCGACGGCAACGAGCCAGGGAAGAAGATTGCGATTGGCCATGGGATAGAGTGTAGCTGCGCGCTCTTCGGGCCAGCGCCCGGGCCTGCCGGTCGTTTTCGTTGTCGACCCCGACTGCACTGCGCGCGAATCGCTGGAAAGGTTATCGCGATGCGAAGGGTGGCATCTCGAGACCTTTGCATCGGCCGAAGAATTCCCCGACCATCCTGTCGAGCTTGCGCCCGGTTGCTTGATACTCGACCTGTCTGTTCCGGACCTATGCGGTCTCGAATTGCAGAAGCTTGCAGCTGCAAAATGCCCTTACATCTCGACCATTTTGCTCAGCCTGGCACGGATGCCGCATCGTTAGGGTTGTCGCATTTGCTCGGACCGATACCTAAGCATCGTTGATGTAAGCTACACCGTAGCACACAATCCCGGATCACATGCCTGCGCCCAAGGATTTGTGGGTTATCTATAACCGGCTTGATGCATCCAAATGCCGTGAGGTCCATGACGCCAACGCGTCACAGACACTCCAAGGTGAGATGGTACAAGAAACGTTGATTGGGACACTTCTTCGCCCCGCACTCGAGGAGACGGAGGCGCAGCGCGCCTTGCTGATCTCGTCGCCTAGCGCCGAACTCCGGACTGCGGCGGAAGCGACACGTCGCCACAAGACCATGCTTGTGCGTCTTCGCGATGAGGTTGCCAATGAATCGCTTCTGCCGGGGTCTGTGCTTCATTATGTCCTTAAGACCCGCGAGAGCGTCGTCAAAGACGATGCCGCTGCCCAGGCAACGTTTGCTCCGGAAGGCGGGGTCGATTCTTTGCCTGGCGCTGCTCAATCAAGCAAAACTTGTCGGCGTACTCCTGCTTGAAAGCGACTCGGCCCCAAGCGTTGTTATGCCCACACGAATCAATCAGACGGCGGCACTCGAGGAGAGCCGAAACGCAGTTCAGGACTTCGGTTAGGACTTCGAATGGAATCGTTGATAATTCCTGTGTCCGCGAGTCGAGATTAACCGCAGACTCAAACGCTGATTTCGCGTCAGTTACTGGCTCTCTCCAGCGATTGCGCAGGGTCTATCAGCTTGGCAATGCGCAGCCCGTGTACGCAAACCGGAATTCCAGCTTTGGAGCACATCGCGTCATCCGGCGAGTTACCGTTAGCGCAACGATCACGTTTGCCTCGCCGGCGAGGAGAATCAGGCAGACTTCTCATCTTGTTTGCAAAGGAGAGCTTCCATGAATGGAGTTTCCACGGTGGCCGAACTTGACCGTCAACTGGGGATCCCGGGTGTCGCAAGAGTTTCCGAAGGCAACTCTGGGTTGGCGCGAGTGCAGATCACAGGTGCTTTCGGGGAGGGAGAGATGTATCTGCATGGCGCCCACGTGACCTCCTGGAAGCCCGCGGGCAACGATGAAGTGCTTTTCGTTAGCACGAAATCCCGCTGGGAGGAAGGCCAAGCAATCCGAGGGGGAATCCCGATTTGTTTT
>JASHRE010000316.1 GCA_030037515.1 Candidatus Sulfotelmatobacter sp. | reverse complement strand
TCAACCTTTTCTGTGGGTGCTGGCAATGCCTTTCCCGGCTTCGGCGGGGTTGGTGGGCGTGGCGGTGTCAACGAAGCTTTCCGGAACTCGATTCCTTCATGCTCGTTATTCACGACAATGTGCGCCGCTCCGTTGCCGACCGTCCCGCTCGCACGCGATTCATGCTCGTCGTTGTTCACTTTGATTTCTGGAAAGTCTGACTGGATTTCTCCGTCGCGCGCCCGCGCATCGACGCGGAATCCTGCCTTGTCCGGCAAACTGAGCTGGACATCCCCGTTACGGCTGTCGATCTGAACATTGCCGACATTCTGCATGCCGACTTCCACCGTGCCGTTATCGTCTTGCAACCGAACATCGCCGGAAACTTCATCCAACCGGATATTTTTGGAACGCGTGATCAGGTGCACCGGGCCGGCAATCGTCTCCGCGTGTAAATCGTCGGAGTCGAGGTCGAGTGAGCCATCGATCCGGGAGAATTCCACGTCAGTGCGAGACGATTTGAAGCTTACGGTCTTCGAGATCCGCTCCAGTTTGACGCTCTCATCAAACCCGCCGTCCAGTTGAGCCGATCCCTTCACATCCGAAACCGAGACCTCATCGAGTCTGCCATCCACATGCACGTCGCCGGTGACTTGCTCGATTTTCAGCGAGCCTTTTTCCTGCGTGATCTTGACATTGCCGTTGATGTTTTCGACTGACGTATCAGCGTGCTGCGAAGAAATATCGACGCCGGCATCGCGGTCGACAACGTTGATGTCGCCTCGGCGGGAGGTAATCGAGACCGGTGCTTTGCGTGGAACGGAAATATCGATGTCGGTTTCCACCGGGTGGTCGCCCGCAGCGTTCGTTTTCGCATCGATTGTAACCAGACCGCCGATCATGGCAATGGTCGGCTTGGTTTCGCTGTCGTACTTGTTGGCGTCGTTCTGATTATCAGCCCCCACACGCTTGCGCACCACCACGGTGATGTTGTTGTCGTCAGAGGGATGAACGCTCACCGCACCGTGGTCATCGAGAACCTTAAGGCTGGCACCAGCCGGAAAATTGTGCTCGAGATGGTCGTTGAAGTTGTAGGTTTCGCCGAAAATGTTGTCGAAATCGCCGTCATCGATGTCGAAATTGTCTTTCAGTCCCGACCAATTCACGCGCTCCGCCTGGGTGGCGATCAGCCCGAAGACGACGATGAGCACAAGCAGCAGGACCCCGCCCGCTCCCATTCCCGAAGCGCGCGTTCCCTCCCGCTGTGCCTGATAATGCTCGACCAGCTTGACCACGCCCCACAAAATCAGGAGTACCGGCCAGTAGTGGGCGAACCAGACAACGATCCGAAACCAGGAGAGCATGTGCAGGTTGCCCAGCAGGAACAGCACCCCCAGCAGGATCAGCACCACCGCTCCGGCAAACGATCGCCTGCGCCGCGGTGGAACTGGAACCATCGGCGGAATGGGAGGCGGCGCGACTGGGCTAGACATTTTTCACCTCACCCGCAGAGTTGGGTGGCTCTGGCGTCGACTGCACTCCCGGAGGTGGTGGGGGGCTCGGAGGAAAGCCGGACCGTCCGGGCGGCGGTGGTCCGATATGGCCGTCGGATGACGCATTACTCTGCAGCAGCTTCACAACCCCGATCGCCAGCAGAATCGCTGGCCACGTTTTGTCGAAACTCACACGCGACGTCGTATCGAGAAGCATCAGCACGCCAATTGTCATAAGGACCGCCGGTCCCATCAACCGGCGCGTGCGGCAGCGTTCGCAATAGCAGGCGCCTGCTCTTCCGCCGGCTAATCCCCAATGCTTTGCGAATAACCACACGCCAAGGAAGATCAGAATCAGCGAGACAAACAGCCCCATCCCGATCTCAAACAGGCCCGCGGTATGAAGCAGGAAGAGCACGCCCAAGCCAATCAGGATGGCTGCTCCGCCCGGCACCTTGGTCGCTTCCAGTTTCTCGCCGGTGCCAAAGGTCTGGGCCAATCCGAATGGATCGGGCGCGGGCTCGCCACGTTGCAGCGCATGAGCGGTTCGAACGGCGTCGATGATCTGATAGATGTAGAAAAATCCGATGCCGATTCCCAGCATCATGATGAAATACCACGGCAGATTCGAACTCACCCCGATGATCAGCAGAATCATGATCACCAGGTGCGCCAATCCCTTCGCGTATTGCGAGCAATAAACTGCGCCCACACCGAAGGGGAAAAATCCGGCAAGAATTCCCGCGACAGCCGGATTCGGTCCTGTGCTTGGCGGGGCAGGCGGGAACGGAACTGTAGGCGACACGTATGGCCCCGACGCGGGAGGAACAAATCCCGCTGGCGGGGGCGCGTATTCGGGACTCGGCTGCGTTCCTTCCAGACGCGCGGCAATGCAGTTCTCGCAATAAATCACTCCGCGAACGTCGCGGGTGCAGGCCTGACAAAGTGGCTTGCCGCAAGTGCGGCAGAAGGCCACGGCAGCAACCTCGTTGTGCGTGGCGCAATTCATACGAACCTCCTGTACGTGCTCACCGACACTACAGGCAGATCGTCGCGATTGGGACCCAACGGAGCGCGAGCCAGCAGGTAATCATGATCGCTCCGGCTGTAGTTGCGCTCCTCTCTCTGCTCGGGCTGTTGTGTTGTGTCGTTTTTGTGGTCTTTCTGTGTTGCGGGACCGGGCTCGGCCGGCACCATGCGCCGGAACTCCCGCAGCCGCGATTGCAACTCGTAGACGATCCTCGCATTTTCGTAGTAACGCACCACTTTCGCCTGTGTGGCGTAGTATGTACGCCGAATTGCCGCCGGACGCAAGCTGATCTGGCGCACGTCCGAGGGTTTTACCCCCGCGACCGTCAGGCCCACCGACAGAGCGAAGAAAGCCATGCCGAACGACATGGCAAAGCGCGGCTGTCGAATCGTGGCCAAAATCGGTTCAAGCGACCCCGAGAGCCACGCTTGCGCGTGCTCCAGCCGGGAAATCCGTGGCTGGGGAGCGTGCGCCGTCGCCCGCAGACGTTGGCTGTCAACGCCCGTCGTGGATGCCAGGATGCTCCCCACCAGGCTGGCTGGAGGTTCCACCTCGGTAAGACCCTTCAGCCAGGTGCGGCCCGCTTCCGCTTCGGTGAGCAGCGGACCACACATCGCGCAGCTTTGCGCGTGCGCCTGGAAGCGATCAAGCTCGACCCCGCTCAAAACGCGGTCGAGCACGTCTGAAAGCAGGGCTTCGAACTCGTGGCACTGCATTCCGTTCTGGATGTGCTCTGGCATCACATCACCTGCTTATAGGTACGTTGTAGAAGGCGCGCAAGTTCCGCTCGCCCGCGGTTTATCCTCGATTTCACGGTGCCCTCCGGAACCCTCAAAACCGTCGCGATTTCCCGGTAATCCATATCCTGTAAGTCCCTTAGAATCACTGCCTCCCGCAGCTCCGGAGAAAGCTTCCCGAGCGCCGCGTGGACCCGCTCACTGACCTCCCGGCTGCGCACGTGGGAGTCGGGGGGAGCGGACGTGTCCTGAATCTGTTCGCTGAGCGGCAGAACGTCTTCGTGCTCCGAACTCGCCGTATCAATCGAGTCGGTCATGCGGTCCTGCTTGCTCTTCCGGAAATGGTCGACGAGGAGGTTGCGTGTGATCGTGGTAACCCAGGTCACGAACGCACCTTTGGATGAATCGTAGGCCGACAGCGTGCGATACATCTTGATGAAGACCTCCTGCGTGAGATCTTCGGCGTCGTCTCGCGATCCAGCAAATCGGTAGCAAATGTTGTATATCCTTCGGTTATAGGTCTGCACGATTTCCTCCCAGGCGGCGGAGTCTCCGGCGATACATCGCCGGACCAGCATCGCAACCACCTGGACGTCTTCCACCTGCGCTCCCGGAAAAACGGTTCTGGGTAAGACTGTAGCCGGAGTCATTGCGCTCGAGTACGACTTCGAGCGAGAATTACGGGCCAAAACACTGAGACCGCCCCACGCCTTACCTACACCTCAATACGGCAGGATGGGCGTTGAAGTTCGCAGGCGGAATCAGGCCGCGTCGAAACAGGGCATTGTAACAGTGGTAATCAGGTGGCCTTCAAACTGCACGATCACCCGTTCTTCGCCGTCTTGCATTGCGGTGTCTCAGCTATTGTCGTGATAGGTGCGGGGCAACAAACGCGAGCCCGGCCATGACTTTAAGTGTGGTGTTCGAGCTCTTTGAGGAAGTCCACACCGATCCTAATCCGGGGGCGTTCACAACCTAAGCTCGACCACAGTTGCTCCCCCGCCGCCCTCGTTCTGCGGCGGCTCGCTCACCGAGGCAACATGCGGATGTTCTTGCAGCATGCGCCGCAGCGCCTTTCGCAGAATCCCCATCCCGCTGCCGTGCACCACGCGCACTCGAGGCAAGCCAGCAAGAAATGCTCGATCCACAAATTTCTCGACTTCCCGCGAAGCATCGTCGACGGTGTGTCCAATCACGTTGATTTCGGTTGGAAGGTTTGCGTCCTCATTCGCAACGGATACAGAAATTCCCCGCGCCCGCGCCGCCTTCACCGGCGACTCGGCCACCGGCTGTGCGCTCGACAAGACCTCTGCGATGTCGTCGCGGGCGATCTTCATTTTCATCACGCCCATCTGGACATCGAAATGCCTGTCATCGATTTTGCGCACGACCCGCGCCGGGCGCCCCGTCGATTTCAACTTGACCGTGTCACCTTCGGAAACATGTTGGAGCGTCTGCGGCTGCGCGTGCGGATCTCCACGGTCAGCTCCCGTAGAATGCGCGACCACGGTGGCGTCGAACTGATCGCGAAACTCCCGCCGCAATTTGGCGACTCGCCGCTCCGCATCTTTCGACAACTTCTGCGCCGCCACGCGATCCTGAATCGCATTGACGGCCTCGCGCGCGTGATATTCAAAGTCGCGCAGCACGCTTTCCAGCTTCTTTTCGAGTTCGCGAAGTTTCGCTTGCTGCTGTTGTTTCCCTTCGGCAAGAAGACGCGTCTTTTCGCGCGCCAATTCCAGTTCAGTCTCGCGCAGGCTCAGACGTTCTTTCTCGGCGTCGCGCAATTCCGCGTGCAAACGATCGAGGAACTGTCCCACGTCGCGCGCTTGCGTGCCCAACCGCGCTCGCGCGCTTTCGATAATGGCTGGATTCAGGCCCAGTCGCTGAGCGATGTTGATGCCCGCCGACGCGCCCGGGACGCCAACTTTCAGCTCATACGTCGGCCGCAAGGTTCGCTCGTCGAAACCGACGGCCGCATTCAGCACCCCCGCAGCATTCGCGGCATACACTTTTAGGGAAGTGTGATGAGTCGAAATCACGACGATGCAGCCGATGCGGCGAAAGTGTTCGGCAATGGCCACGGCGAGCGCAGCGCCTTCTTCCGGATCCGTAGCCGAACCGAGCTCATCGAGCAGCACGAGCGATTGCGGTGTGGCAGCGCGCGAAATGAAATCGATATGGGTCACGTGTGCGGAGAACGTCGACAGATTCTGCTCGATCGACTGATAGTCGCCGATGTCGGCAAGCACCGAGTCAAAGACGGGTAGCTCGGCCCGATCCGCGGGCACGGGGATGCCCGATTGCGCCATGAGCGCCAGCAAGCCGATCGTTTTCAGCGTGACGGTTTTGCCGCCAGTATTCGGTCCGGTAATAATGAGCTGCCGCCGCTCGCCTTCTAGCTCGAGACTGACCGGAACAACGGATGCGCCTTTCGCCTTAAGATTTCTTTCGAGCAAGGGATGGCGCGCGTTGTGCAGCGCCAGCCGAGCCTGTTTAGGGTCGGACGTCGCGTCCGCCCCAGCCGGGCGAAGCTCGGCTGGATTCCTCACAGCGCTCAGTTGTGCTTCGACGCAGTTGTAATCTTCGGCGAAGCGCGCTTTGGCAAACTGCAGTTCGAGTTCGGACAGGATATTCACTGCCACAAGAATTGCGTCCGCCAGTTCGCCGATCCGTCTGGTCATTTCCAGCAGAATGCGGTGAATCTCGGCCTGTTCCTCTTCCAACAACCGCACCAGTTCGTTGTTCTGCTCGATGGTTTCCAGCGGCTCGACGAAAACCGTCTGGCCGCTCGAACTCGCGCCATGCACAACTCCCTGCACTCGCCGCTTCTGCTCGACTTTCACCGGGATCACGAATCGCTCGCCGCGAATGGTGACGAGATCTTCCTGGGCTGATCCTTCCTCGGTCAGCCGCCGCAAATATCCGCGAAGAGAATCCTGAATGGCGCGTCTCTGCTTTTCAATCTCGCGCCGGACTCGCGCCAGTTCGGACGAAGCCTGATCGTCAAGCGTGCCATCGGGCTCGACCTTGTTGCGAAACGACCGCAGAAAATCCGTGAAGTCGATGATCTGCTCGGAAATTGCCCGCGTTCGGCGCCATTCGGAGCGCATCGCGGCGGGAGGATGCAGCGCGATTTCCCGCCATTCTGCGGCGCGGTCGACGACCAGGACCACGTCTCGAATTTCGCTGGTTTCGAGCGCCGCTCCGGCAATCCGCGACTTTTCCGTCAGCGCAGCGACGTCGATCAGTGCGGAAAAATCAAACCGCCCTCCCAGGCGCCGAAATTCACGGATCTCGGTGACAAACTCCTGCTGTTCCTGAATCCACCCCGGATCCACAGAGGGGCGTAGCGCGGCAACCTTTTTGTGGCCCAGGGGCGAAAATGTGTATCCGCGCACGAGTTCCTTCAACCCATCGAATTCCAACACACGTGCGGAACTGTGACTCAGATTCTTCGGCATTGGATTTCATGTTACAGGACCGGTAAACCGGAGGAGAACGGCGCAAGC
>JASHRE010000315.1 GCA_030037515.1 Candidatus Sulfotelmatobacter sp. | reverse complement strand
CGTGTACCCTAATGCCTTGCGACTTCGAGGTCGTCCGCCGTCGGCGGTGCGCTGTTCTGTCCCGAAGTCGATGACGCAGCGTAGGGAGTACCGTGCCCCTGAAACAGTTTTTCGTGAGTATATCCAGTGGACACAATGATGAAACCTGGGTGCGCCATCGGGAGGTAGAGCGTGACTACGTTCGGAACGGGGAGAACAAAGTATTCGAACTGGATCGAGCAGCCGGACCCCATTGTTGGGGCCCGGCCCTCTGAGACCGGACGTGACAGTTTCCCGTCATCCGGCTCAAGCGCTTCGAACGCCCCGTGGGACGAGACGCGGTTTGAATACTCCGTCACGATAACCGGGGACCCACACCACGTCCACGTTCGCCTTTAAGGACTCCGTTTTATTATCGCTGGAATGACCTTCTTTTGACTGGCTCGCTCTTAACTCCGCGCTTTGATTCAGATGCGGTGTGATTTGAACTTAGTCCTGCCCCGAACAGAAGGGGATTCCAAGAGCGAGAAGAATGGCGAGAACGAGACTTCTCGTGAATCCACTGAAAGCTGTGCATGCACAAACTCGAAGAAATTGGGCCCATCCACTCATTTTTGCCTCCTTTGAACTACGCCTGCACAGTGCACACGATGAGGGCGAGCGAAAGTCGTCCCGTCCTCTTAAGCCCAGCCTGCTGAAGATTGAGCAAGACAACCACTCCTGCAATTCGACCCACGACTAACGGCCAAGCCTCTGGACTAACGCCATCGCGACCAGACCAAGCAGCACAACAGCGGACCAGATGATCGTCAGGCGGCGGGTTAATGCCTTATGTTTGGTCTGCTCGTAGACCAGCGGCAAATTGATCAGTGCACTGGAGACCGATGCCAGTGCCACGGCAGCACCTGCCGTGTGGGGGGAAACTTGGCCATGGGACGCCAACAAGGCGGCGCTTGCGGTGGCGCTCGCGCTGCTGACAATCCCGCCTATGAAACTTACCGTAAGAAAACCGAGATGCCCGGTATAACGCTGAGCCAGTTCGCTGAGAACTTGAATGGCAAGGAAGACCAAGCCGAAGCTGAAGACGCGGCCAAACGACACGGGCAGCGGTAACTTCAGCTCGATGTTAGGAGTTGTTGTTTTATGCTGACGTATGCGCCAGAAGATGACGCCGGCGGCCGCAATCATAACTGCAAGGGGCCAAAAAGCTGAAGCTACAGCCATCGGCGCAAAGAGCAATAGAATTGCGAGATTTCGCACGAACATCGCTATTCGCGTGAGCAAGAGCACTTCGACAGTCTGAGCAAGACGAGCGTCATCGATAGGGCACATTAACCCGCACAACTCCGTAGCGGTCGCTGTGCTGTTCACAAGTCCGCCTAGCACTGCCGCATAGTAGAGTCCGCGACCGCTGTACAGTCGAAGAAGCACATAGTTTGTAAAGCCGATTCCTGCCAGGACTACCACCGTCACCCACGCTTCGCGGGGGTTGATTAACTGCCAGCGATCAACGAAATGATTCGGCAGAAGAGGGTAAACCACGAAACCTAGCAGCCCGAGTAATACTGCGCTTCGAATCTCATCGGGCTGAAGGCCGGTCGCAAAACGCTCGACTTCGATCTTCCAGGCCAGCAACGTCGTTACGACAATGGCGGAAGCGATGGGAACAAATACTTGTCCTTGGCCTACCAGAACTCCCAGTGTCACAACTACCATCAGCGCTGCCGAAGTCGTTATTTCAAGTGAACGATCGACCATAAGGCTGCGCAGGTTTACATAGATAACAAGCAAAAAAGTCCCCACAATGGATGCGAGTGCGAAGGGAGTACCCAGGAGAGAACCGAGCAGGCCAAGAACAGCAACAATCGCGAACGTCCGTAGGCCGACAAACTTGTGCGCCCACGCACGCTCAAGTCCGACAAGAATGCCGATCAAAAGCGTGATCGCCAATCGCTCGGCAAATGCAGTGGCGGGCAAATAGACATTCATCACAGCGACCCCTCATCCTCGTACAGCGCAAAATGCAAAATTGGCATCGAACCAGATTTTGGGTCGCACATGAAGCCGGTAGTTCTCGTGGGCCGTTGCCGTTCTCCATCCATGAATCGCTCCCGGCAGGAGCGCGGTTCCGAGATAGACAATGAACTGACGCCAAGCCATGTTGTCACCACCCGTTCTTATGCACTCTACCGAGCATCGGCTCTGGCGCAAGTGATGTGCAACTGAGGGAAACCTTGCGGACCACACCAAACCATCAAGAACAGCACAGACTTACGCATCACTAGGCTTTTGCCGAATCGCATAGCGTACCGAATACTTCGCCAGCCGATATCCGTACCGCTTCGGCGCAATCGAAGCGGTACGGATGCCATGGACAGGTTCTAGAAGTTGAGTTTCAACGCCACCTGCCCGATGCGGGCTGGGGCTGCTTTCAGCACATCTCCGAAGGTTGCATCGTTGATATCCCCATCGACAGAGCCGTTCGGATAGAACTGGGCGTGGTTGAAAGCATTGAACGCTTCGAAGCGAAACTCTAGCGTCTTGCTTTCTGTGATCTTGGTGAGTTTGTGGAGGGCAAGATCGAAATTGTTAATGCCCGGTCCGTAGAAAAACCGGCGCTTGGCATTTCCCTGCGTTCCCAACGCATTCGGAGTAAAGAGCGCTGTGTTGAAGTACGGCCTTCCGTTGCGGGGGTTGTGATTGATCTCGAGATTTCCCGGAGTGTAATTCGGCAGATCAATGCTGACGGAATTTACGCCGTTGTTTTGAACATAGACCAGCGCGTTGTCTCCGAAACTCATGAACGTGACGGGCAAGCCGCGGGCGAAACGAGTGATACCGGACAGAGCCCATCCGTCAGTCCACCGATTATTTCTTCCTGAGAGCTTCCCCACCGGGAGTTCATAGTTGTAGCTGGCGACGAAATTGTGCTTGATGTCGAAAGCCGAAGGCGCATACTCCATCCGATAGTTGTAGGGGTAGACCTGCTCCTGAATACTCGAAGCCCAATCAAGAGACTTGCCATAGGTGTAGCTGGCCAGCAGCGTCAGCGGCCCGGTGGTGCGTTTCAAAGTAAGTTGCAACGCGTTGTAGTTGGCGGTGCCCATGTTCTTGTACTGGGCATCGGTACCGATCGTGTTCGGGAATGGCGCGCGAGTACCGTTCACTACAGTTCCGTCGGCTCTCGTAAAGACATCGTTTTCCAGAAACGGCCCACAGGTGGGAGAACTGGGAGCTACGTCTTGCGGCTGGCTGAGGCTGAGACACAGAGACGGAATGCCCGGATTTGCTTCGACTACAGTTAGCAGGTGACGGCTCACCGCTCCGATATAGCTGGCGCTAGCCAGCGTCTTCGATCCCATTTGCCGATCGATGGTGAAGTTCAACGACATCGTGTATGCGGTCTTGTTCTGGTACCAGGCGCTGCCCGCTCCGCTGATGGGTGTGTACCGCGACCAGTTCACGTTCGTATCGGGATTGGTGGCCGACACAGTGTAAGGGGGCACGTCGACGGGAAACTGCTGAATGTATTGAGTTCCAGTCAGCGCTCCAACGAACGGAGTCGCCATGACCGGCGGCTCGGGGCTCGTGTAGGTAAGCCCATAGGGCGGGTTGCCGGTCGGGTAGGCAATGGTGAGCCCTTCGGGCGAAGTGAAGAATCTGCCGCCTCCCAAGTGCACACTCGTTTTGCCCGGGCCTCCGGTCAGCTTGCTCAGCAAACCTTCCGACCAATTGGGCGAGTATGCGATGCCGAAGCGAGGCGAGAGATTGTCTTTCGGCGTGGGCGCGATCCCAGAAGGAATTGCCTGACCGTTCGGCAGATGATCCCCAGGCACGAGATAGCCAAGCGGAGCGCCGGGAAAAGTTTGTGACTGCACACCGGAAATCAGAGCAGTAATTTGGTGATGCAGCTCAGACCAGGGGGTGACGTAATCCCATCGCAGACCGAAGTTCAATGTCAGATTCGTCTTGATTCGCCAGCTGTCCTCAGCGAAAGGACCTCCATCAGCCGCGCTCTCATGGAAGGGCGGAGACGACTGCTGCGAATAGAAGTCGGGTAGGCCCAGCAAAAAGTCAGCGTATCCATTTCCGGTGGATTGTGTACCGGAGCCAAAAAATGAATATGTTCCATTTGCGACCAAGTCTGGAAGTTGCAGTACCCTGTACGCGATGTATTGACCGCCGAATTTGAGCGTGTGCTTGCCAATTACCTTGGACAAATTGTCGCCCGCTTGATAGTTGTTGTTGATCTGATTCAGGAAGAAAGGATTCGTTCCAACGGTGAAGCTGTTGAAGTAAAGAGTTTCAACTCCGGCGTACTGCGGGAACCCTTGTTGGATTCCTTCCGGACCGCTCGAGATACCCTGGTCGGCAAGGCTGACTCCTACGCCGCCTTTGGGCACACCCAGCAGATTGCTCAGCCGGGTATAGCTGATGTGCGCTTCGTTCACCATGGTCGAGCCGATCGTCTTCACGTCACGCAAAACGGCAACTTGGTCGGTGCCACTTGAGAGCGCGTCATAAGCGCCGTTCGGACCGGGAACGGTTGCGCCTCCGAAGCCTACCGGATACGGATTATCCAGCGCATATCTGTCGATGAAGTAATAAGCGGAGATATTTCCCAATCGCGCGCTGTTTAGGTCG
>JASHRE010000314.1 GCA_030037515.1 Candidatus Sulfotelmatobacter sp. | reverse complement strand
TTTTCCGCGAGATGATAGGAGTTCAGCGCGAAATCGATTTGCGAAGAACGCGCCTGGCAATCGGCCATGCGGATCAGCAGAGCAATGATCATGCGTGAATCGGGCCGGCCGGACGTCTTTTGCTGCGCCACCTTCTCTAGATAAGCGGCATAATGCAGGGCAGCCTGGGCGGCCTGGCCTTCGCGATCGAGCTCGTTGGCCAGGTAGAGATGTGCGTTGCTTTCCCCCGGATCAGCCGCAAGTGCCAGCTCCCAATCGGCGCGGGCTTCTTCGGGATTGCCTCTCTGCAAAGCGAGAATCCCGCGATCCAGCAGCAAATTCGGATCTTTGGGCAGGAATTCAAGGGACGCGTCAGTCAGCTGGTATGCCTCATCGTATCGGTTCTGACTGATCAGTAACTGTAGCAGTCCATGGCGAGGGCCCGGATCGGCAGGATTGAATTGGATTGCTCGCCGCCAGGCCGTCTCCGCCAGTTGCGCTTGTCCATCTTCCATGGCCCGGCGTGCCAGACGCACCTGCAGCGAACCATCGAAGCCATCGAGCTTGGCCGCCCGCTGCAGATCGGCGAGATCGTCGGTGTGTAAGGCCCAATAGTAGCGGACCTGATCGACCGCACCCCATGCCACGAGCAGCCCAGCCGCGCCCACGCGCAGAAGGCGCGCGCCGGCGCTATTCCCAATCAGCCATCGCGCCGCGGCCAGGATGCTTCCTCCCGCCTCAGAAGCGGCACTTGCCATCTTCTCCCGGGAGTTGAGAAGCAGCGAGGCGACTCTGCCGTCGCGAAGCTTCCAGATTGCGCCGTCGAGAATGAAGTGATGGACATTTACCAGCGCGGTGAAAATCAGAAAACTGGCTGTGAAATCATGATGAAAGGCGCGGCTCGCCATCCAAGGTCCGGGCACGAACAGCGCGATTCCCCCAACAATGAGCACCCCAAAATAAGCCAGCGGACGCCAGCTCCGCGGCGTACCCACGGACGGTTCGGTCGTCTTTGCCTCGCGGCGTGCATAGTAGCTGGTGATCCAAAGATACTGCGCCGAATGCATCACCGCCAAAACACCCGTGCTGTAGCGGCTCTGCGGAACCGCCAGACCTTTGAGCAGAGAAATCGCGGCCGGCAAAAAGAACCACAGAAACTGTGAAGAAAACAAAGTGAAACAGGGGATCAGCCGCTTCCAGTCCGTGGCCCGGCCGAGTCGGACGAATCCGAAGACGGAAAGAACCGAGAAGGCCGCGCCCAAGATCACCTGTTCCCATTTGCTGACGATCGCGGGAATGCCCAACGAAATGAACAACGCGTCGCTCGATGGGCCGGTATGAAAGCTTAGAAACAGGATGAGATAGGAAGCGATGAAGGCGCTATATAGAGTGCGGGTCGTGGTCTTATCGGGATTGGCGCCGGCCCGGCGGGCGAACATCATGAAGAGGCCGTAGTTCTGGCCGCTGTAATGCCACGGGCTCCACGTCAGATAGATGGTGAAGATCCAAGGCAGAAGACCAAGCCATACGTGCGAAAGCATCAGCGTCAGCAGCATCAGCGCAGTGATGTGTACGGTGAAGACGCGATACTTCTGGAAGTCTTCGGCGCGATGGTAGGCGCGATAAATCGTCGCCATGTAATGCGGATAGTTGAAAAACAGCGCCAGCACGTAGAACACGACCGCCCACAGGCGTGTGCTTGCGGCCAGCGAAAAATACGAGATCAGCAGCAGAGGCGCCGACCAGGCGCCGCAGCCGACGACGAGATCAAGCCACGAATTGTAGATCCAGGGAATCGCTTCGGATTGTGTTTGGAACTTTGCCATGTGTCTGATGACGGCAGGCCTTGGGCCCTCGTTGCTCTTCGTGAGTTACGCGAAAATTATAGGAGTCGCAGCGCCAGTCCGGCTTGACTGAAAGGGTGCGGAGCACGTAACGAAGGTAACGAAGGGATTTTAAGAGCGCGTGCCCCCTCCTTTGTCCCGCGTTTTTTGCGGGCCCGGGCGGGGATTTGAACGGACTCAGACAACTCGCTGACGGCCGCGCCAGCGCGGCGGGGAGTGGGGCGCGGCAGCGGGCAGGAGTGCCCGCGCCATACATTCATTCAAGCTTCCAGCGGGTGGATTTCGACTGAAAATGCTTCTCCCACAATCCGAACAGGACTTTCGGGCGCACGGCAAAGACCGGCTCTTTCATGGAGAGGATGTCCTCTTTCATGGCAGATAAGTCCCAGTCATATTTGCGTTCGTAGGCGGGGATCATCTTGTGACGGACACCAACATCGGCGATCTCGGCCACGCCTTCCACGATGACGGCTTCATGCGCTTGCTCGGTGCAGACGATGCAATTCGGATTTGCAGCCAGGTTGCGGGCTTTGCGCGACTGGCTGCCGGTCGAGAACAGGAAACGTCCGTCTTGCCACATGCCCCAGACGATCATCGCGTGCGGAGAGCCATCGGGCTTGACGGTAACAATCCAATAATTGTGCGACTTCTTCAGGCGTTGCTCCGCCCACGACCACGGCAGCAGCCCTTTCGTCCCTTTCGGGAAGCCATAACCCGGCGCGTAAGGGCGCGTGGATGTGGGTGTTCGCGATTGCTTTGTCTTTTTCGTTGCCATCTGATTGCTCCGGCAATGGGCACTGTTATACATGCCTTCAGGCATTTGGGCGGAGAGGCTTGCGTAGCTTTGGCTCGTAGACGCCGATCCGTCCACCCCCGGGAAGGGTGAATGTCGCAGTCTTCCCCCAGCGCTCGTCCTTGATGTCCGAGATTTCCACGCTTTTCGCCTCCAAGTCCTTAAGCGTTGCGTCGATGTCGTCGCACATGAAATGAAGCTCGTGCTGATCGTTGTTGCCAGCCTCGTGGAAAGCGGCTTCGAGTGGCGGCATGGCAAAGATCAGCCAGCCATACCCTGCATCGACCGAGAGAAAGCGAAGAACGTCGCGGAAGAAGGCACGATCGGCTTCCGGGTTCTTCGTATAGATCACAACGTGAGCGCCATTGATCATGGCGACGCCCCCGATCTGCGCTCGCGCCACATTAGCACAAAATCAAGGTCCGCGCGCCGCTTCGCAACAGACGAACAGACGGGCGATTTACTTTGGGTGGCCGGCCTCGCGCGTCCCAACAAAACGTCAAAATCCACACTCCTTCGGTGTGGATCGCTTGTTCAGGGCAGGCTCAATCCGGTAAAGCCCGCGGACAAGGACGGGCACTCCGCGTCTCAAAGATTCTTTTTCGTCCACTCGTCGAGGCGGACGAGGGCTTCTTCGAGATTTTCGAGAGAATTCGCGACGCTGAAGCGGAGGTAGCCTTCACCAAATTCGCCGAACGACGTTCCCGAAAGCGCGGCCACACCAGCTTGCTCGAGTAGTGCATCGGCGAGAGGCTTCGACTTCCATCCGGTTCTGGTGACGTTGGGAAAAACGTAAAAGGCGCCCTTCGGCGTGCGGCAGGAAAATCCCTTGATCCTGTTGAGGCCGGCGACGAAGACGTCGCGGCGGCGTTGAAATTCATCGCGCATGCGATCGACCGAGGATTGATCTCCGCGGAGAGCCTCAACTCCGGCCATCTGCGTGAAACTTGCGGTGCAGGAATTGGAGTTTGTCATGAGGCGCGTCATGTGCACGGCGAGATCGGCCCGCATGACACCGTATCCCATGCGCCATCCGGTCATGGCGTAGGTTTTCGAAAAGCCGTCGAGCAGAATCGTGCGCTCCTGCATGCCGGGCACCGACATGATGGAAAAATGCTGGGCACCGTCGAAGAGCAGGCGGCTGTAAATTTCGTCGGAAAGAATCATGATGTTGCGGTCGCCGATGGCGTGCGCGATCCCCTCGATATCACGGCGCGAGAGCACACCTCCGGTCGGATTCTGCGGCGAATTCAGGATGATCAGCTTGGTGCGGCCGCTGATCGCCGCAGCGAGTTCGTGTACGTCCAACGAGAAATCGCGGTCTTCGTGCAGCTGAATCGAAACGGCGCGGCCGCCGACGTAGCCGATCATCGATTCGTAAATCGGGAAGCCGGGATTCGGATAGATGACTTCGTCGCCTTCATCGATGAGAGAAAGAATCGTGAAAAAGATAATGGGCTTGCCGCCAGGGACGACGACGATTTCGTCGCTTGAAACTTTTACGCCACGAGTGCGGCCGACATACTCGGCGATTGCCTGGCGCAACTCGGGCTGACCGGCAGACGGGCCGTAGTGCGTCCAGCCGTGGCGGAGGGCGTCGACGCCGGCCTCGACGACGTTGGCGGGAGTATCGAAATCGGGTTCCCCGATTTCCAGATGGATGATGCTTCTGCCCTGCCGCTCGAGCACGCGCGCTTTGTTAAGAACTTCGAAAGCGGTTTCGGTTCCCAGGCGCGACATGCGGCCGGCGAGTTGTAATTCATATTGCGTGGCTCTCTCCATGGCGGGATCACTCCTTTGGAGAACAGAAGGCAAACCGGTCATTATACGCCCGCCGTTTGGCAGCTTTGGTGATCGGAGCAGACGGTCAGCGCCCTAACAACAACGGGCACGTAGTCACATGAAGGCAAACCCAGCGCCTTACATACTTCGCTCCGCTTCATGAACTCGCAACATCATCAAGCAAGGATTGAGGCTAAGGCCAGCGCTGTAGGAAGCTGGTGAGGTCGTGAAGAAAAAATAAAATCCCCGCGCGGTCCCACGAGAAACTGCCACACCGGCCAAGACAGTCAAGGACGCGCGACAGCTCCGATTTTTGGTAGTCCACTCCGTGTCGAGTTCAAGATCTTCATGAATTCATTTGGGAAATGGGAGATCCGCGACCGTAAGTAAAACAGGCGCGATGGAGTGGCCGTGAAGCGTTCTATCTGCAACTAATGGAAAGGCAAAAATATACTCTCCGCTGACGCCACGTTTACGTCGTGGAAAGTTCTGGCCACAACGAATCGAACCTGGTTATTTGAGGCTATGGCTGGGGCAGGCAGCGGACAGTCAGCAAGAAAAAAATCCTCGAGAGGTCGAAGCAGCGTCGCGCTCAGCCTAACCTTGGCGGTCGGTCTGATGGTGATGGCGTGGAAGCTCACCACGTGCCAGGGCCTGCCTGAATACGTCTCGAACTGCCCCGTGACGCCGGCAGCACCAACCATTATTTCCGTGGCGACGGCCGCCCCAGTGCCGCCAGCCGCCGCTCTATGTCCGTTTCCCATGACGATTACAAGTCCGGCAGCGGGAGCTTCCGCCCAATCGCCGATGCCACTGGTGGTGAATGCCGAATCCGCTTCGCCGATCTATAACACGCGCGTGTATGTCGATAACGTGCCTGTGTTCTTCACGTTTTTGGGAACGATCAATCAATCGCTGTGGATCGCGAACGGCAACCACAGCGTCGAGGTCGTAACCGAGGATCAGTCCGGATACATTTCGACCAAGACGCTTCAAGTCAACGTGACAGGACAGGGACCGGGAGTTTCCGACATCCAGAACATGTCGGGATGGATCAATTGTTCTTCGGTGTTGGCGACGGGAGCGGTGTGCGCGGCGGGACTGGGAGTGGCGAAATCGCAACTGTTGCAAAGTCAAACGTCACCGACGCTGAACGGGGGAACGTCGGCGAAGTTCATCCTGGAAGGAGCAACCCATCCCTACTCGAACGCGCTCTATTGGATTCCTCTGGGAGGGGGCGATAACGTCACCCGCTTCGGGCTCGATCTGTACTTCTACATCGACAACAGTGACGCATCGCAGGCGCTGGAGTTTGACGTGAACCAAACATTCGGCGGAACGCGCTGGACGTGGGGATCGGAATGCAATTTCGACGCCGACCAGAAGTGGGACATCTGGAATGATGCCGGCGACGCGTGGATGCCGACCAATGTTCCGTGCACACATTTTCCCTCGAATACCTGGATCCACGTTGTGTGGACACTCGAGCGTGTAGGCAACCAGGTACACTACATCTCGCTCCAGGTAAATGGTCAGACGTACGATGTGGACACCTATTACACGGCACAATCGAACTGGTACGCGGATGAGATCGACTTTGCATTCCAGATGGATGGAAATTACGCGCAGCAGCCATATACCGTGTGGCTCGATAACGTGACGCTGAACGCGCAGTAAGAGCTTAGACGCTCGCTTCAATCCACTCCGGCCAGGACCGGACTTGAGTCGCAACCAACCAGAAGACTCAGGCGCAAAACGGTAACGAACGCGTTTGGGGCGTAACCCGAGGTCAGGGCTTGCCGAGCGGTTCCCGCCCGAGCAGAACGTGGGAACCTGACCAGCCGAGTCTGCCTTTCGCATGGCCGCACGGACGGACGGTCGGCTTTGCGATAAACTCTCCAGTCCCGAGCCACGGAGGAAACGTGATCAGCTACCTGCATGAACTACATGGCCATCAAGAGTGGGCTGATGCTGAGCACTGGCGCGCTTTTGAGAGCTATCCCGCTGCCCTCACCGATAAGGCAATTCGCGAGCGCCTGCATCATATTCACCTCGTGCAGCATGGCTTTCTGTGGATCATCGGACCGCGCAAGTCTGACCCCGCCTTCAAGAAACTGGAGGACTTCCGCGGCTCAGCGGAACTCAAGCAGTATGCGCGCCAAGGGTTGACTGATTTGAATCACTTGCTGACCGCCATGAATCCCGAGCAACTGGAGGAATCCGTAGATGTTCCGTGGTTTAAGCCGCTGCGGATCACTCGCCGGCATGCGTTAATGCAGGCGGCGATGCACAGCCATTATCATCGCGGGCAAAACGCCACGCGTCTGCGTGAGATAGGCGGCGTCCCACCCCCCATCGACTTCATCGCGTGGCTGAAAGATGGACAACCAAGCCCGCGTTGGGCCTGAGGCTGAAAGCGGGCAAGTCGGCGAGCGGAAACTATTCCGAGACGCTGTGTTCTTCGTTTTGGGAGCGTAGAACGCGATCGACCGAGTACGGCGCGCGGCGGCTGGGTTCGTGATAATGGCGGACCTGCATTTCGCCGAGCAGACCGATGGCCAGCAGATTCAATCCGCCGAGCAGAAGACCCAAAGCGGCCATCATGAGCGGCCCGTGCGCGGCCATGACGGGCACGTGGCGCAAAAACTTTTCGGCGGCGAGCCAGCAAACAACGCCCGTCCCCGCGGAGATGCTCATCATGCCGAAGCTGCCAAAAAAGTGCAGCGGACGGGAAAGATAGCGTAGCAGAAATCGAATCGTGAGCAGATCAAAGAAGACGCGGAAGGTGCGCGAAATGCCGTAATGCGAATTCCCATGCTCGCGGTTCACGTTGCGAATGGGAACTTCGCAGATCGACGCGCCATGCCAGGAAGCAAGCGCGGGAATGAAGCGATGCAACTCGCCGTAGAGCGGAACCTGTTCGAGAATGTCGCGGCGATACGCCTTGAACGTTGTGCCGAAATCGTGGATGTCCACGCCGCTGATTTTCGCCATCATCCAGTTGGCGATGCGGGAGGGCAGGCGGCGCAGCCAGAAATTATCGACGCGAACTTTGCGCCATCCGCTGACAATCTCGTAGCCGGCGGCGATTTTTTCGAGAAACAGCGGAATATCGTTGGGATCGTGTTGCAGGTCGCCATCCATGGCGATGATGTATTCGCCCCGGGCGTGGTCGAAACCGGCGGCGAGGCCCGCGGTCTGCCCGAAGTTTCGGCGCAGTTTCACGACCGTCACGCGGCTGTCGACCGCCGCGATTTCGCGCAGCATTGCGAACGTGTGGTCGTTCGATCCATCGTCCACTAAAACGATTTCGAAACTCTCGCCGTGCGCCTCCATGACCGCCTTGAGGCGGTCGTAGAGATCGGTGACGTTTTCCTGTTCGTTATGTAAAGGGACGACGATCGAGTACTTTGGCACAGACCCAGATTATACCGTAGGAACTAAATGCGGAAATCAGGAGTTCATTAACTCACTGGTCAACCCTGCCGGCGATTCATTGCTGAAGCTTCCCGGCAAGTGTGCCCAACAGGACGGTACCAGGTGATTCCATGGGCTGGAAGAAATTACTTGGCTGTGATGTCTGGATCCCTCGCAAATCGTTGAAAACTTTGCTTCAGTAGGTTGGCAAAACGGGTGCAGGCCAGTTGAATCCCAGCCTAAGGTGAAAGGTGTATTGTTCGGACCAGTCTGGAACGAGAGACTTTAGTGTCGTTTGAGAGTGATGGGAGAGTGTGTCTGCCCTCTACCGGAGATTGCTGCCCGTTCGTCTGTTGGCGTTCTTGCGTTGGGCGGCCGCGTAACGAAGAATTGTAGCCAGGTAAAATCTGGGAAGGTAGGAATTCCCGCTCGCAGGGACTTCGAGGAATTGTCGCATGCGATTGTTGAGCGCACGGCTGATTGTTTCTCTGATTGTGGGAATTACCCTGGTGTCGCTGTGCGCCTCGTACTATCAAGTGCTCGTGTTGAAGCGCGGGATGGGCCGGGATCTCGAGCATCGGGCCGCGGTTCTCGCCGACAGCCTGTCGGGAAATGTTGAGCACGATCTCGCGCACG
>JASHRE010000313.1 GCA_030037515.1 Candidatus Sulfotelmatobacter sp. | reverse complement strand
TTCTACTACGGATTCCTCAGCGTCGGGCTCGCCTTCCAGTTCGTCTTTCTCGTCATCGCCCGCGATCCAGTCCGGTTTCGACCGATGATGCTTCCATCGATTCTCGAAAAGTTCGGCTACGCGATCTCGTTCGTCGTCCTCTTCTACCAGCACCGCCTTCATACATCCGACCTCGGATTGGCTGGCGTTGACGCGCTTTTCGGCACCCTCTTTGTCATCGCCTTCCTGAAGACCGTCGCTGGACCCTGGTCATCGTTGAGGAAGTGAAGAAGCGCCACGCATTCACCTGCGAATCCTTGTGCCCTCTGTGATTTGAGGACTGTCCTAAACTTCCTGCAACCTACCTTCACCACGCCGCCTCTAATGGGTCATGCCCGAGGGTCCCCAGTCGCGACCTGGCGTGCTCTTGTCGGACCGGCCAAAAGCCAGTACCCTATTGGCCTAATATCGGTATGTTTAACCCTCATCCCAATCTGGCGGATGAAGTCAACCGCAGCATCATCCAGTCGGAAATCGAAGGTGGGGTTTTTCTCAGCGATCTGCCTCCCTCGACAGTTCTGGAAATTCAGACCATGCATCATCGCTACACGGCCGTGTTACTTGGCGGAAGTGAAGCGATGCTCTCCGGTCACCCTGAGTTCTGCCCCGAACCGGTGCAAGTCGCGATCGCTGGTTCCACCTGGGGAGGCTCCATGCTAAAGCTGCAATTTGTCGGGCGCGGGATGCATCTGGAATTCCGTCATCCTCAATATGCGCAGCCCATCGTGACTTCGCCCATCCAGGAAATCCGCGACACCGCTCCCACCCCAAAAGTTCAGTTTGCTCCAATCGAGCTCGATTCCCGTCCGCAGGGCGCGCGCTCTTAAAATCACCCAACGCACGGACATAGGCCTAGCAGCGGTCGCTCTCGGGGCTTGGTATGGCAACTCGGTACTTGCCGCCATTGACTTGCTTTCCGCTCCCAACTACCATTCCCGCCAGCAGCGAACCAAACGACTCATGCCCCTCGACATCGGCACTCGCGAAGTCTCGCACGTCACAATCCTCGACCTGCGCGGGCGTATCGTCCTCGGCGAGGAGATCGACGACTTACGGTTGGCCGTTCGCAACTTGATTGAGGAGGGCAAGAAGAAAATCATCCTCAATCTCGCTGAGGTCGACTACATCGACAGTTCCGGGGTCGGAGAGCTGGTCGGCTGCTTCACCGCGGTCCGCAAGGCAGGCGGCGAACTCAAGCTGCTCAATCTCACGCGGAAAGTTCACGACGTGTTGCACATCACAAAGCTTTATACCGTCTTCGATATTCGCGACGATGAATTCCACGCGGTGAAATCTTTCGACTACTTTTTTGCAAAGTAAACAGTTGCAAACCGCTCCTGCCCCGGGACACGAAAACGGCACTCCCTAAAGCAGTTGGGAACAGGCTACAATGCCCACGTTTCCGGCTGTGTTCCCCCCAGAGCGGTGCGCGGTTCGGCGTGCAACGAGCCGCAGCTCATGAACAACGAAAGTTCCAAACGCGTTCCGGCCGATAATCCTGCCAGAGAGATTCTCTGGAGCATTGAGCGTAACTTTGAAGGCTGGACCTGCTCGCGATGCGAGTGGAACGAACCGGTACCGACGCTGCTCAACGATCCCGACGCCAAAACGGCCTTCGACCGGATCGCCATCGGAAAATTCCGCAAGCACAATTGCGCCGAGTACCCGATCCGGCTGCCGTCGTCGGGAGGGGAAAGTTTCACAGCCCGCATCCGCAAACTCGTTTCCAAGGGATTCAAGCCCAAAGACGCCGTGGAACTGGTTCTCCAGGAGGCGTCGATCGAATATCCCAGGCAGCCGAAGATGCTTGCGCAGGCCCAACAAGAAGGAGAGGACTTTCTTCGCCGCCTCCGCGCCGGCCTGATCTGAATATCAAGGGCGCAGCGGAGACATAGGGAGGGAGGCCGAAACGGTCAGGTTCACCTTCGCCGATGGCCATCGATTCTGGAATCGCAGTCGCCGTCCTGGTCGCGATGTATGCGATGGGGCGGGGACTTTGATTTCTGTCCCTTGCATATGAAGAGGGAGGCAAAAAATCGAAAGCCCCACTTCACGACACATGCCTAGGGTGGGGCTTTTGATTCCGTGAAACTTTAAACCGCGCTACTAAGCGCGGGCGCCAGCTGCGACCGGTTCGGCTGCCGATGAGACCGACTTGTCTTCGCCGTTGGCCTTCGACTGAGGCTGTCCGCCTTTGCGGATATCGATGCCTCCCTTGAAGTACGCGCCGTCTTCGATGGAAATGCGGGCGGCGATGACGTCACCGGTGAGCGAACCGTCGCTGCGGATATCGACCCGATCGCTGGCAGTGAGATTGCCGCGCACTTTGCCGAGCACGACGATTTCGCGGGCATTGATGTTGGCGGCAACGACTCCGTTGCGGCCGACGGTGACTCGATTGCCGGAGAGATTGATCGACCCTTCGACGCGTCCGTCGATGTAGAGGGACTCCGAGCCAGTGACCTCGCCCTTGATGACCAGCGATTTGCCGATGGTGGCCTGGTCGGCGGTGGTGGTGGTGGTCACCGGACGCGGCATTGCAGGTTCAGCCGCCGGCGATGTCATGGCAGGGGCGCTGGGCGCGGGGGCAGTCGAACGCTCCGGTTCACCCGGCCGGGCAGGGGTCTGAGGCTGATTGGTCGGCTTCCACATGGATACAGTTTTCCTTTCCTTGTTGGGATTCGGAGTCACACGCCGCACGTGCGTGACCAATGCAAATTGTACTCCCTGTCTCAAAATGAGCCCTGTGGAAAATGGCTTTATTTGTAATCAGTAGTTCCTCTTTCGATACGTCCTTACGACGGCACCCAAATGAAAGATGCGGCTGTTTCGTTTTCAGGAAAATTTTGCCCCAAGCGTGTCCC
>JASHRE010000312.1 GCA_030037515.1 Candidatus Sulfotelmatobacter sp. | reverse complement strand
ATGTCGCCGGTTCGATCCCGGTCTCCCGCTCCAATCCAACCTTTAGCAATTCAAGCATTTAGTGTCCGGTTAGCCGGGGCGCTCGACGCTCCGGCTTCGATGTGCCCGGTTTTGTGCCCACCTAGCCGCTCCATAGCGGCCGACACTGCATCCTGTTGGGGGTGGACGTGTCGGCTGGACATTGCCACTCAGCTGTGGCCAGCGATCCGCGCCAGCGTCCAAGCGTCACAGCCGGATGCTCCTAATCGCGTGAGAAAGGTGTGCCGAATCGAGTAAAGGACGAACGGGCGAACGCCGGAGAGCGAGAGGGCGCGAGGGTGCTGCTTGACCAAGCTGAACCCCTCGACCTGGCTGCTCCGCGAGGGCGCGGCAAAGATCCACCTCTCGGCCGGACAGCCTTGGGCATGCCAATGGGCTTCCAGTGTGGCCCGAACGCCGGGTGTCATTGGGAGAAGACGTCGCGCGGTCGCAGTTTTGCCATGAGTTACCAGCAAACTTCCACAGCGAACGTTGACCCATGTGATCGCTTTCCACCTCACGCGAAAGGCTTCGTCGGGGCGCACGCCGGTGTCAAAGAGTACCCTCGCCGCAGATGCCGGGAGATCAGGTCGAGCTGCTACATAATGCGCATCTTCCTCCAGCCCTATCCCATGCTCGCGGTGGTGCTCAGCCGAGAGTCGCTTGATCTTTGGCGTCGCTTCCAGGGTGCCCCATTCGACTGCAAGGCCAAGAATGCGCCTCAAGACGGGGAGATTTCCGTTGCAGGTGCTTGCCGCGAGTCCCTGTGCCTGACGGAAATAAAGGCAGCGAAGGGCGGAGCGCGTGTGGTGGAGCTGTGGGATGCCAGTCACGCTGTGTTCCTGTCAAGCCCAGATGAGGTTCTGCAGGGAATGCGCGAGTTCATCAAAGACTTACGCTAGAGCATAAGCACACGCATGGGCGGGTAGACGTTAAATCGCTTCTCTGATTGACCTGAAAGTGATTCGACAGCGGTCGCTGGCGCGTTCTTCGAGACTCGGGTTCTGCTAGAATGCCAGCCGTGAAAAGACGAACACTCCTCCAGGCGATTCCTGCGGCAACATTGCTTCCAAGGTCTCTGTGGGCGTTTACTCAGCAAGGCGACGCTAATCCTGCGCAGGCCACGATAAGCGTCTACGAACTCCGCGTCTATCATGCAGCTCCGGGCAAATTGAGCGACCTGCTGTCGCGCTTCCGCGAACACACCATTAAAATCTTTGACCGCCATGGCATGAAGAGCGTGGCGTATTGGACGCCTCTCGATGAGCCGGAGAAGAGCAACACCCTTATCTACATTCTTCAGCATCCGAGCCGCGAAGCGGCAGCCGCCAACTGGAAATCATTCCAGGACGACCCGGAGTGGAAGATTGTCAAAGATAAATCCGAGGCCAACGGCAAATTCGTGGAAAAAGTTGACTCCACCTTCATCGCCCTAACCGACTTCTCCCCCCGCTTGCCTTAGACGGTGTACAGCCACCTTCTCCATAACTGTTGCGAAATCCCATTGCGCTCATTTACCTGACTTCCAGACCATGTCACCCATCACCCATCACCCATCACCCATCAGTGCCATTTCAATTTAGTAAAGTTCACCGTAGGCTAGGAATCGAGCAGCACTTGGGGGAGGGCTGTTTAGGCGAAGTGTCCCAAGACTCGATGAGTCTGGGATTTTCGTCTTTTTGGGGCATTGCGAACCCCATGATCCGTGGGCTGACGATGTCGAACCCAAAAAAACGTTGGATGCAGGCGACGTTTAATCCAGATCGTATTCTCGACGCCATCCTTGAGACTTTTGTTGAATACGACGACTGGCTCACGTTTCGACAACTCGCAAATCGCCTCACCGGAGATCCGTCGAACGAGCAAGTGATCGCCGGAATTGTTGGTCGGCATAGCCGAGTACTCGTGGTAACTGCTGGCTGTAGGTGCAAGCTCCGCACCGGATTCATCGAGGATGCTGCTGAGATTGCGTCTCGTCAATAGTTATCCAAGCATCTGTTGTAACGTTGTAACATCGCCAATCAAGCTGCAAGATCCCACTTTCGACGACATCCCCGATCACGACCCCCCCGTACAATCGTGAACGCGCTCGCGCCCGGCTGCGCCACATGTACCACGTCTCCCCGCGTTCCCGCGCACTCGCGGATGCACTCTGGTCCAAGGTCCAGGAGTGCATCGTTGGGCGGGTAAGGAAGAGGCGACTCGACGTCGCAACGCGGCCATTTCCCAGTCACTGGCGAAGATGATACCTGAACACGAAAGCTGCGCTGTGACTCTGGTCAGGCTTCTGGCGGTTTCTTCTTTTGATCGCGGAATTTGACTGTAAACCCTGCTAACGAGTTGTCGGGTGGTACACCGACAGGAGGAGTGGGAAAACCAGGCAACTTGGTTCGCGTACCCTATTCGAACATTCGAACGGATTCAAGCTCGCGTGGCGAAGAAGTCCGAAAACGCGATTACAATTCCCTATCGCATACTGCTCGGCTAGAATGGTCTATGTTTCGATTCGCGGCGTTCCTCCTTCTCGCGATCGCAGTATCGGCGCCGACGCTCTCCACGTCGTTTCCTCGTCGCTCATCGTTCCCAACTTCCGCGACCTCACCATCAGAACAAGGGTGACGCAGTTCCCTCATGGCGCGGGCCGGACCATCACTTGGTATTTCAAGGGTGGCTCGGGGTGCAGAAGGAAGAACAGTTTTAGACGCCCTAGCAGCCATCCCAAGATTTAACGATTTACCTCTCACGCTCTCTCAATGCGACCATCAGGACGTATATTTCCTGCACGACAAAAAACAAGGCCTACGGGGAGGGCGGTGGCATTGTCGCCATCACAGACGACTCGGTAGACACCGGCGAGCGCCGCCAAGTTGGCGGCTATCAAGCGCGCCACATCAAGGCAACGATGACGATCGATCCCAGCGAAGACGCTGGAACGAAGCCCGGGAAAGTCGAGTTCGACGGCTGGTACGGTCATCGCTAGATGAATTCGCATCGTTTTCCGTTGCGGGAAAGATCGGGTGGCTTATGACGAGGGCAGATATCGGATGACGCTCGCCAAACGAAACTCACCGCTGGCTGCCGTTGCGGGTGGGACAATGCTGTGAAATCTTCGTGGACACCCTGTGAACACGTTCGTGGAAGGAGACAAAAAACTTATTGACAGACTCACTCAGATATCTGTTCTCGACTCCACCCATCTATCAACTCTCGGGGGTTTCACTGTTTCACTGCCCTCCGATCCTCTGGTAGTTGGAATTTGTCGTCGTCACCTGAAGCTGCTTTGCGGTCGCATTCAGAACCGTCTGTTGTACATAGTTTGTGCCGTCGGGCAGGCTGGCCATCTTAACCGCCAAGGTCACCGTGTTCTTCGGATCGTCCAAATACGTGTTCACGTTGAGGCCGCTGACTTTCTTCGTCGCCGCGTCGAAGGAAAGTGTCATCTGATCGCCGGATTGTGCATAGTTCTTGAATACAAGACCGACTGTTTGAGCCGACGGATTAGGATTCAGCGAGGCGTTGCCAGCCTTGAACGCGCGCTCGATTTTCTGCGAGTCCGGCGGAATATATTCAGCGAGCAGAATTTTCACTTGCCCCATGTAGTCCTGCATTTCTTTTTTCTTTTTCTCAACCAATCTCTGCTTGATTTTGCCGCCACTAGCCGAGGTTTGGGCCACAATCGGTGTCTTCAGTACCTGCCCGTCAGATCCGTATTGGCACAGCGACTGCGTCGGAGGCTTCGCGTCGCCCTTGAGGGTGAGTTGGCTTGTCTCCGTCCACTGGTACTGGCGTAGTTTCTGCTGATTTTCTGCCACTGATTGTTTGACGGCTGCTACTTTCTGCTGCAGCCCTTCCCCTGAGTCTGCAGCCGTTTGGGCCGTGGCAGAGACGACGGCGACGACTATCGCAGGTGTGTATGACAGCAATCGAATGATATGGCTGGGTAGAGAGTGTTTCATGGGGGTCCTCCTTGGAAGACACAACCTCCCCACCCAATAGCAGGTAAGCTAACGGCGGAATACTGTCACTTGTCGCAGCCTGTAACGCTGCGAGGCAAGCAGCTTGGAGCAACGATCCGATCCGGCCAGAAGAATCGGAGTCTTCCGCCGAGCTGCGATAAATGCGTCGACAATCGACCACTGACGCGAGTTCGCGCTTAAAGGAACACTGTTGATAGACCGCACGATAATTCAACAGCCCAAGGCTGTTAGTTGTAACAGTGTCACTTTGGCGGGCTGGGCTGCTACGCTCCTGGCACTGGAAAGCCCAAGGAGAATTCCATGCCCTTCGAGAAGTCGGCTCGTACCGTGTTGCCTATCCCTGATCAGCACCGCCCGGGCTTGACTACCTATGACGCGCGGGATCCCGACACAAAATACCCGCCGATCAGAGACCTACGGCCACCCGAGGGCGCGCCTAACGTTTTGCTCATCCTTCTAGACGATGTTGGTTTCGGGGCGTCCAGCGCTTTCGGAGGGCCGTGTCAGACCCCGAGCGCGGAGAAACTCGCGGCAGGTGGCCTGAAATACAACCGGTTCCATACGACAGCGTTATGCTCGCCCAGTCGGCAAGCACTTCTGACAGGACGCAACCACCACTCCGCGCACATGGGGGGCATAACTGAGATCGCGACGTCAGCTCCGGGCTACGACTCCGTGTTGCCCAACACGATATCCCCATTGGCACGAACCCTGAAACTCAACGGGTATTCCACTGCACAGTTCGGCAAGTGTCACGAGGTGCCGGTGTGGCAAACGAGCCCCGCAGGGCCGTTCGACGCATGGCCTACCGGAGGCGGAGGCTTCGA
>JASHRE010000311.1 GCA_030037515.1 Candidatus Sulfotelmatobacter sp. | reverse complement strand
GCGCCCCGAAAAACGACAGCATGCCCCCGACGATCCATGCCAGATAAACGAGCTTCGCCGATCCAACCGCCTGCATCATTTCCGAAGGAACGAGGAAGATTCCGCTGCCGATGATGGTTCCGACCACGATGGCCGCGGCATGGCTAGCGCCCAATTCACGGGAAAGATCGGGCAGAGTGGAAACAGGCTTCGAGGTTGTTGCCATACGAAATCGTCGAGTATACGCGATCAGCTGTGACCGCTCGAAGAAGACAGATCGCGCTCTGCCGGAGTTTGGGAAGTGAGGCCGCTTGCGATCCATCCCATCCCGAACGTCACGCTGGTTCCGATCAGAACCCACCAGGTCCAGGGAACTTGTGTGCCAAGCCACAAATAGAGTTCCGCGATAAGACCGCAAATCATCCCGAGCGCGGCTCCGGTCTGGTTTGCGCGCCTGGTAAGGACACCGAGCAGAAATGCACCCAATAACGCTCCATAGGCCACGGAAGCTATTTGCAGTCCGACCTCGACCACGCGCCCGGCTTTGCGCAAGGCAATCAATGCCAGGCCGAAAAGAACCATGGCCCAGACTAGCGTGGCCAGGCGCGACAGGCGCATCTTTGTTGGTTCGTCAAGTCGTGGCCGGAAGCGTTCGTAAAAATCGAGAATCGCGCTGGAGGACAGCGAATTGAGCGCCGCGCTCAAGTTCGACTTAGCCGCAGCGAGAATGGCCGCAATCAGCAGACCGGAAATTCCATGCGGCATTTTGTTCACGATGAACGTCGGATAAATGCGGTCCGCCCTCCCAAACGCCGCCGAAGGCACACGGTAGTACGCCCAGAGCATGACCCCGACGATCAGAAAAAGGGCAAACTGAAACAGGATCGCCACGCCACTGGAAATCAGCGCCGTTCTCGATTGTTTCTGTCCCGGCGCGGCCAGCAGGCGCTGCACGATGAGTTGATCGGTACCGTGACTGGCCACGGTAAAAAACGTCCCGCCAATCACCCCGGCCCAGAAGGTGTAAGGCGCGAGGAAATTGGCGTGGAAGTCGAAAATCTGCAGTTTGCCAGCGGGAGCTGCGGCGGCGCGAATGGCAGGCCAGCCTCCGGGAACGAGGTGTGCGATGCTGAACAGCCCGACCAGCGTTCCGCCAACATAGATCGCCGTCTGCACCACATCGGTCCAAATCACGGCGGCCAGTCCACCTTCGAATGTATAGATAAGCGTCAACGCAGTGATGATCGCGATGGAGAGAATTTGACCGGTCCCGAGTGCGATCGAGACCACGATCGAAACAGCGTACACGCGCACGCCCTCGGCCGCCGCACGCGTGAGCAGGAATAATCCCGCGGTGAACGAGCGCAACCCGCGTCCGAAGCGCCGCTCGATCAGTTCGTAGGCGGTGTAGAGATCCCCGCGGAAATAATGTGGCAACAGCACAAAGCTGATTACGATCCGGCCGACCACATACCCCATGACGACTTGCAGAAACGTGAGATTGGAATCATAGGCCAGCCCAGGAATGCTAATGATCGTGAGCGTGCTGGTTTCGGCGGCAACAATCGAGAGAGCGATGGCCCACCATGGGATGCCGCGTCCGGCAAGAAAATAATCGCGCAGCGTGCGCTGTTTTTTGCGAAAGCGCAAGCCGAACGCGGTGATTCCCGCCAAATACAGCGCGATAATCGCGAAATCAAACCGGTTCAGACCCATGCCGGATCACGCGCCAGCCAGGATTTCGACGGGGCACCGCAGAGGCCAGACAGAGATGGGGCTGACAAGCCTACACGACCTTTCTCCAGACTGTTTCCGTGGGGTCGTAACTTTCCGAGGAAAATGCGGCCAGCCATAACGCACACTCGCCGTCGTTGCACACGGCGTGCGACGAACCCGGAGGCCCGGTTGCCAGATGTCCCATCGACTCCCCCGCTTTGCGCCGCCGCCCCTTCCCCGCCATCCCAATGCACAGACCATGGGCTTGCGGGCAGCACCACGATGGCTTCCCGCCGCAACCCGTGATCGTGATTGCCGCGCACCAATCGCGGCAGGGTCGAAGCCAGGTCCACGTCGGCGACATTGCCGAGGAATGCCAGAGCTTCGCCAGGTGCGGTGAAACTGCACGCCGCGAGCAACGCCACGGTTGCTGAGTTCCGTGATAGAAATTCCATTTGCCATTCCTGCTTCGCCAAGCGTGCGCTCTCCAAACCGTGCATTTTCACAAACCGTACATTATGGATGGACTCGGCTACTTCCGCGAGTGAGAGTTTATGCTCCCGCTGACCGAATCGACTTCGGGGTCCAATCGGCCATCGGCTCCATGGTAACTGGCAACTGCAAGCCGGCAGCTGCTTCTGTGTTAGAACTAACCCGTGCCCTATTATCTCGGCATCGATGGCGGCGGAACGAAGACCACGTGTGCGCTGGGCGATGGCTCTCGCATTCTCGCCACTGTTGTGGCCGGTCCCAGCAATGTGATCCGCGTCGGCGAACGGCGCGCTCGGCAGTCCCTGCACGATGCGGTACGCCGGGCTTGTGCTGCGGCAGGAATCGGGTCGGCCGAGATTGCATGCACGTGCCTCGGCGCTTCCGGCGCGGGACGCCCAGAAATCGCTGCGGTCGTTCACAACGCTCTCGCCGAAATTCTTCCGAACCAGATCGAAGTGATCGGCGATATGGAGACATCTCTCCATGCCGCATTCGACATCGGCCCGGGGGTGATCGTTATCGCCGGCACCGGATCGAGCGCCTTTGGACGCAACCGCCAGGGAGTGACCACTCGCGCCGGCGGCTGGGGATTCGACATCGGCGATGAAGGCTCAGCCCATTGGATGGGACGCGAAGCCGTTAGAGCCATTCTGCGAGCGAGCGAGGAAAACAGCGGGGAGACGCAAGATTTCGTTCACCGCCCATTCCTGGCGGCTTTGTGCCAACCCTGGTCCGCTGCTTCGATGAACGATCTCGCTCGGTTCGCCAACTCGGTTCCCCCTCCTGATTTCGCTGCCTTATTTCCAGCCGTGGCCAGCAGCAATGACGAATTGGCTTTGCAGATTCAATTCAATGCCGGCAAAGAATTGGCTCGCATCGTCGGCATCGTGTGCCGCCGTCTTTTTCCCGCCAATGAGACCGGCGCTGTCCCAGTGGCCATGATCGGCGGTGTCTTTCGTCACGCTGCTACCGTCCGCGAGACTTTCTACAATGAACTTTGCCGGCTCGACCCGCGCGTAGAACTAACTCCAGAGGTCGTCGAGCCTGTACACGGAGCCCTGCGCATGGCGCGAGAGGCAGCCAAAAGCCTGCTCGATGAATCCCGCGGTGCAACCAATGACGCATGACGATTGAGAATCCAGTTCATTCGGGCGATGCGAACGAATCCGCCGAAGCGCCAGCCCCGATTCAGGATTCCGTCCAACTTCATTCCCTCGAACTTCCGTCGGCCGAGTTTTCCCTGTCGGAAGATTTGGCGCTTGCACAGCTCAGGAACCGCGACCTGTCTCCGGAGCAGATCGAACAACTCAGCAAGAATCGAAACGTGCTGAAGTCGCGAAAAGTACGATTCGCGGTCGCGACGCATCCGCATTCTCCGCGGCACATGGCTTTGCGGCTGATCCGTGAACTCTACACGTTTGATCTGATGCAGCTCTCACTGACGCCTGCGGTTGCGGCCGATTTGAAGCGCCTTGCCGATGAGTTGCTCGTATCGCGGCTTGCTTCGATCTCGCTCGGCGAACGGCTCTCACTCGCCCGGCGATCGTCGAGCTTCGTCGCCGCCGCGTTGTTGCTCGACAAAGAATCCCGAGTCTGGCAGGCTGCCCTCGAGAACGCCCGCATCACCGAAGCCGCCGTCGTCAAGGCTCTGCACTCTCCGGGATCCGCTCCCGCATTCGTGCACGCGGTGTGTCATCACGACAAGTGGAATGTCCGGCACGAAGTTCGTGTGGCGCTGCTGCGAAATGCAAGTACCCCGCTGGCTCGCGCCATGGAATTCGCCCGGCATCTGCCGCCGCCGCTTTTGCGCGATGTGTTGCACACCTCACGCCTTCCGGAAAAGACAAAATCGTATCTGCGCACCGCCATTCTAGGGACCAAGGAGCGCACGAGTTAACCGAGAACTGGGAACTGGGTTTACCGTCCTCCGCCAACGTTCACAATCGCGCCGGTCACGTACGAAGCCGCAGGTGAAAGCAACCACAGCACTGCTTCTGCGATTTCCTCTGGCTGTCCCGCTCTTTGCATCGGAATGGACGGTATGAGGCGCTGCAAGCGTCCCGGCTCACCGTTGGCCGCATGCAGACCGGTCTCAGTCAACCCTGGAGCGACGGCGTTGACGCGAATGCCTTCGGTTGCCACTTCGCGCGCCAACCCGATCGTAAAGCTGTCGATCGCACCTTTCGTGGCCGCGTAGTGTACCCATTCGCCGGCCGCTCCGGTGTGCGCGGCCCGCGACGAAATGTTGACGATGGCCCCGCCCGGTCCGCCGTTTTTGGTCGACAGGCGCTTCACCGCCTCCCGGGCGCACAACATGGCGCCGATGACGTTCACAGCGAACACACGCTTGAGGGCGTCGGCAGAAACGGCGTCTACGCGGGCAAAGCCTCCCGTGATTCCCGCATTGTTGACGAGTGTGGCGATCGGTCCTAATCCGCGCTCTGCCGTTTGAAACATCCCGACGATGTCTTCTTCGCGGGCGACATCGGCCTGGATCGCAAGCGCACGGCCCCCGTTGCGGACGATTTCGTTCGCCAAGGTTCGGGCTTCCGCTTCGCCGCTTTGAAAGTTCACCGCCACTCGATATCCGCGGGATGCCGCCAGCCGGGCCACCGCCGCACCAATGCCGCGGCTCGCTCCGGTGACGATCAGAGTGCCAAGTTCCGCTTTTGCCATAGTGCTCGATGTTCCTATCTCTCGATTCTACGGTCTCAGTTTGGGAACGCACAGGTAGGAACAGACTCCCCGGGTCCCGGGCGCGCCTGTCTTGGCGCGATGGGATGAGGACGCCTTCGGCCGGCGGGCGGAGCCCAAGTTCCCTAGCCACGGCACTGCATCTTTGCCAATTCTCGCACGTTCGTAATCTGCCCGGACCGCTCCAGGACTCATAGAATTTCATGAAGCAGGTCAGGCATGCGGGAGTTTTTGCAATCTATTTTTGACGAGCCGTGGAAGCCGGTCTCGCGGCCGGCCCTGGCCGGCTGGCTGATTTTCTACGTCAGCTTTCTCATCTACGCTTTCCGGGCTCACGGCGGGTTCCTGTTCATCGATACCGCAAACCTTGTGGTTCACGAAGGCGGACACAATCTGTTCCGCTGGTTCGGTCCAACTCTTTATCTTTGGGGGGGAACGCTGCTGCAGTGGATGGTTCCCTTTCTGTTAGCCGCGTACTTCTTCAAGGAGCGGCAAACCACCGGTTTTGTCTTCTGCTCGTTCTTCTTTTTTGAAAACTGGCTCTACACGGCGACCTATATGGCTGATGCGCGCGCACAAGTTCTGCCCCTGGTCACGACCGGCGATCCGGATTTTGTCGAGCATGACTGGTTCAGGATATTTTCCAGCATGGGCGTACTCAGCTGTGACACCAGCATTGCGGGGGTTGTCCGGCTGCTTGGCTGGCTGGGGATGATCGGCGTGGTGGTGTGGTTCGCGCTCAAGACGAAAAATGCAAACTCCCGCGCCTGGGCAAACTCGCACGCAGAGGAAGGGGCCCGGTTTGTCGAGTTCCTGGCAAAGCGGCACTCCGCAAATGACCCGACGAACTGTGGACCAGGAACCAGTCCATCATCGAGGACGGAACAAATAATCTGAACAACGCCCTTCAACGGCGTCTCGATCACGACAACGCCCTGGCCCACCTGAATCTGATTTATCGCGAAAAGGCTGATCCGGCGTGGGATGATCCTGTGGCTCGCGTGAAAGTTCTGAAAACCGCCGGCAGTGGGTCGACGACGCACTGCGCCTAAGGAAGGCAAAAGCCCGGAAGAGCCAGCGCCTGGTTCAGCCTGCGGCACCGAATCCTTAATTAAGATATTTGGTCTCGTGCGGGCACCGAAGCAAAGCTATTTCCGAAAATAATTCCGGATTGCCTCGGCCTGGCTGCGTGTGACAACCGCCGACAATGCTGCAGCGTCGGCCTGTTTGACCGCCTGCAAGCTGCCGAAGTGTTCAAGCAATCGTCGAGAAGTACTGGCGCCGACGCCAGGAATTTCCAGCAGTTCCGTCGCTCGATCCCGCATCTGCCGCCGTTTGCGATGGAAGGTGACGGCGAAGCGGTGCGCCTCATCGCGCACCATCTGGATCAGGTGCAGCACCGGCGAGTGGTGATCGAGGGCGATGGGATCCTTCTCCTGCCCATAGACATAAAGAATTTCCTCGCGCTTGGCGATCGCGGCGAGCGGCTGATTGATGATTTCGAGCGCGTTGAGCGCTTCGGCGGCGGCATGCAGTTGCCCCAGTCCGCCGTCAATCAAGACCAGGCTCGGCAGCGGCTTGTTTTCTTCCTGCAAACGTTTGTAGCGGCGTCTGACCACTTCGCGCATGGAGGCGAAATCGTCGACGCCTTGGACCGTGCGGACGATGAACTTCCGATAATCGGAGTTCTTCATCTTGCCCTCTTCCCACACGACCATCGATGCGACGGTTTCCGCACCCTGAATGTGCGAGATGTCGAAGCATTCGATGCGCCTGGGCAATTTCTGCAGACCAAGCGTTTCCTGCAATTCTTCCTGGATTTTGCGTGCATTCGGCTTGAGCACACGGAAGCGCTGGTCGTATGACTGCTTGGCATTGTTGCCGGCAAGATCGATCAGGGAGCGCTTATCACCACGCTGCGGAACCAGAATGTGGACGCGTGCAGCGCGGGCAGCGGCCCCTGCACCTTGCTCGGAGAGCAAGTCTTCCAATTCTTCCCGGTCCTCAAAGTCCACGGGGATGTACAGATTTCGAGGTACGTACGGTTGCCCGATGTAAAGCTGCATCAGCAGTGCAGAAAAAAAATCGCCTGGATGAAAACTGGGTTCGTTTTGTCCCTGCTCGTGTAAGCACGGGTGCTCGGGCCCGTCTCCGAGCGAAACCAGGTCGGGATTGGCTTCGGGCTCATCGGTGCGGTCGGCAAACTGAGCCGGCGAGCTTTGCTCGGCCGCACGGGCGAGCGCGCCCGTCCCCGCTCGAGCACCGCCTGGCCAGCCGGGGGCGGCGCTCCCTGCATGATCGGTGCCGACCTCGGCTTCTGCGCTCGCCTCGAACTCGGGCAGATCCTCCCAGAAAAATTCCCGGCGGTCGACCATCTTCCCCCCGCGCATGTGAAATAGATTCACGGCCAGCATGCCATTTTCGTAGTGATATCCGAAAACGTCGGCGTCATCGCCTTCAGCCGCCGCGATGCGCTGACGTTCTTGCAACTGCTCGACCGTCGAAATCAGGTCGCGATACCGCGCCGCCCGTTCGTATTCCTGATCGGCGGCGGCCCGTTCCATGCGCTCGCGCAGAGAGCGCGCCAGATCAGTCGGACGACCCTCCAAGAAAAGTTTCACATCCCGCACGGCTTCCTGATACGTCTCCGGCGTGGTTAAATCCTTCACGCACGGGCCCAGACAGCGCTTGATGTAGTACTGCAAACACGGCCGAGGATGAAAGCGCGTCAGGTCGACCTTGCATGATGGAATCAGGAAATTGCGATGGATGAGGTCGACGATGCGATAGGCGAGATTGGCCGGAAAATACGGTCCGTAATATTCGCTCCCATCCCTCCGCAGGCGGCGCGTCACGTATACGCGCGGAAAGCGTTCGCTCAGTGTGAGCTTCACATACGGATACGTCTTGTCATCCCGCAGCAAAATATTGAAACGCGGCTTGCGCTGCTTGATCAGATTGTTTTCGAGCGCCAGCGCCTCTTTGTTGTTCGCGACAACGATGTAGTCAACATCGACCGCCTCGCGCACCAGTGTGCCCGTCTTGGCATCTTCCCAACGGCCTTCATGAAAGTAGCTGGAAACGCGGTGGCGCAGGTTCTTCGCCTTCCCGACATAAATCACTTCGCCTTCGGCGTTCTTATAGAGATACACGCCTGGCTCAGTCGGAATCGTGCGAATTTTGGCGAGGAGATCCATGGCAAAGATCGGTGCGCCCCAGACTTGCCGCCCGATTCCTATTTTAATTGACCAACTTCCGCCGATCTTCGGCTTTGCCCAAGCCTTCCATTCCGTGCCGGTTCAGCGAACCCGCTGCAACCTGCGGCAACAATACCGTTCTTGCCTTGGGAACATGCCAATTCATCAATGTCTAATAGGAATTCCTTCCGGCACACACATCGCAAAGATCGAAGTTTCAACAGACAGGATTGCATGAGTCTTCTTCAAAGCCGGCGATTTTTCGGCTTGCTTCGGCCGCTTCTGATTCGGTGTTCGTGCGCAGACCGGCCAGGTGTATATCCGCAACCTGGTCATCACGGGAGACTGCGAGGCGGAATTGAGGCCCGAGATTGCTGGGCTGGCAGGCGCAGTCGCGGTCACCGCGTTGGAGCCTGCACACGCGGCAACCAACTCGACAAACAGCTGGCACTGATTCGCAGCCATGCGCAACAGAACCAAGGCAGATTGAAGGATCTTGAGCGGGTCCGGACGGTTCACAGAGAAAGCTCGTTCAACGGTCGGCCACGGGACCCGAGCTTTCAGTTGGCCCCGCATTTCCGCGCCCGAGTTTGCGCTATATTTACGATGGGTCGCGCAAGAATCCGATGCACTCTCCCCGGCCCCATAACTCATTTGGCATGAACGGCGCCCTCAGCCGCATTCCCAAGCTGAGTGTCACCGTATAAAATTTCCATTGCATGTGTTTGGTTTGCGTTCCACGCCCCTTGACCCATGCCAGTGGGACCTCAGCCTTTCCCACACAAGCCGTTGAAAAGGTATATACTTAAGTCTGGCGCGAGCGCTCCGGCACACTGGCATGCGCCGTGCAGAGTTCGCTTGCGGGAGTTGTTCATACCCGTTGTTCCCAGGGCCTTAAAGATTTGTGAGCTTTTGCGCGCCTTAGAGCGCGATAACGGTTCGAAAACGAAGGAGCTGCATCTCTATGACCCGCTCGTCCTTAGTTATTTGTCTTGCCGCCAGTATGGCCTTCACGGTCGGCTGCGCCAGCAAGAATTACGTCAAGCAACAGACCACGCCACTCATCAACAAGACCAACGAACTCGACGACCTGACCGCGAAGAATACAAAGGATATCAAGGACGTCGATGCGCGCGTGCAATCCGGTCTCGCCGCCGTGAACGCAAAGACCGCGACAGCTGACCAGAAAGCTCAGGCTGCCGGCCAGAACGCCCAGCAGGCGCAGCAAATGGCGGATGCCGCCAACGGACGTGTCGGCGTTCTGAGCAACACGGTCGCCAATCTCGACAACTATCACACCGTTGCCGAGACCAGCGTCAAGTTTGGATTCAATAAAGATGATCTAACACCCAAGGCGAAGGAGGCGCTCGATCAGTTGGCCGCGAGCATCGCCAACACGAAGGGTTACATCATCGCGCTCGATGGCAACACCGACTCGGTTGGTTCGGAAGAGTACAACTACGGACTCAGCCAGCGCCGCGCGTCGTCGGTCATTCAATACCTGGCTTCGAAGTACAACGTCCCCGCCTACAAGATCTACACCGTCGGACTGGGCAAGGATAAGCCGGTTGAGTCGAACAAGACGGCCGCAGGCCGCGCTGATAATCGTCGCGTCGATGTTCGGCTGATGACCAACACGGTCGGAAACACGACGGCCCCGACGACCACGGGTCAGAACACGACTCCGTCGTCGATGTAATTCGGGCTGAATCGCTCGCGCGGAGGTCCCGGCAGGATTTTTCCGCAGCGCGATTCGACCAAAAATTCTGACATCCTCCCCCCGGAGGACTTCTCCAACAGGCCGCTCACTTGCCTCCCCCCGAGCGGCCTGATTTTTGGCTCGGGCGTGATGGGTGAAATAGAGGGAGAATTCGCCGGCCACGCGGGCCATCCTCGGCTGACAAATCGAATCTGCTCTGATTGGTTGGCGAACCGGAATCGCCGACGGCTGTGCTGACAGCCTTCTCCATCCCTTCCAGGCTGAGGTTCAAAGCCGGACAAATTGTCACGATCCTTGCGTTCTTCCTCTGGATAAAAACGAGCTTTCTCAAATTGGTGAGCAGCGGCGCCCGCCTCGTCGATGACCCGGCAGGCTTCTTATTCTTTACGTGCTTGTTTGCCGGAGAGAAGATGGACTCGACCGGGCCCCCGGGGAGCGCAGGAAGCGATTGGTCAGGGCTTTATTTTGGCGCAGAAATGCGAGCAGGGGGTGCTCGCTCTCGATGCAGGGAGAGCCGAATAGGCTGGCATCGTATGGCGCAAAGGTGACGACGCGCCGCGCTTTTCACCGTATCGTTCAAACATAATTGGTTCTCTTCCAGAGCGCTTGGCCTTGCCCGATCGGCGTAAGATTTCCCCATGCCATTCGCCAACCTGTCTCGCCGATCGTTCCTTGCCATGTCCGCGGCCTTACCGTGGGCGTTGCGCGGATTTGCCTCTGCTGCGGTGTCTTCTATTCCCGTCGGGCTCGAACTCTATTCCGTCCGCGACGAACTGAAGAAAGATCCCGAAGCTACCATCCGCGCCGTCGCACAAATGGGGTATCAAGTCGCTGAGTTCTATGCGCCCTATTACGAATGGGATCACGCGCAGGCCAAGCAAATGCGCAAGCTGCTCGACGATCTAGGATTGAAGTGCAATTCCACGCACAACAACGAAGACTATTTCCAGCCCGCAAAAATCGAGCATGCCCGCGATCTCAACCTGATTCTCGGATCGAAATACATGGTCCAGGCGTGGAGCGATCCCAAGCCGAATCCGGACGATTGGAAGAAAGTCGCGGATAATCTCAATGCAGCCGCGGCCAAGCTCGCGCCCGACGGTCTCAGCGTCGGCTACCACAACCATGAGGCGGAGTGGAAGCAAATTGGCGGCATACGCCCTATGGACGTTCTCGCCGCAAACACCAACTCGACGATCATGCTCCAACTCGACGTCGGCACCTGTCTGGCAGCCGGAGCTGATCCCGTGGCCTGGATTCGAAGCAACCCGGGCCGCATCCGCTCCATCCATTGCAAAGACTGGTCTCCGAAATCGGGCCAAGGCTACGGCGTTTTGTTCGGCGAGGGCGTGGCGGATTGGAAAGGCATCTTCCACGCAGCCGAAACGGTTGGCGGAATCGAGTGTTACCTTATCGAACAGGAAGGAAGCCGCTTTTCCGAGCTTGAGACCTCACGGCGCTGTCTCGCGGCCTTTCGGGCGACGCACGCTTGAGTGGTCACCGGCCTTCGGCGCACCAAGAAAGGATGAAAAAAGGGGCCCGGTTGGTTCTCATCGGTTTTGTGGGAAATGGGATATCCGAGAGAGAGCGCTGTAGAATATCTCTATGGTTCGCTGGCTGTTGCTGACTCTGCTGATCTTCGCGACCGGAGCATGGGCGCAAAGTTCTTCTTGTTCTGCGCCGCCGGATGCTCCGCAACCCAATAATCCCAAGCCCTCCTCGAGCAGTCCAGCTCAAGGCAGCCCGGCTGCGAACGCGCCTGCACCAGCACCAGCCCCCAAACCGAATTTCAATCCTCCCAGCTCCGATCATGTGGACGCCGGCGCCTTGCCCGAAGGCTCGAGCTCCAGCAAGGATGACGACATTGATCTCAATCCTCCGCCGGGCGACGCCGCAGCTCATCCCAACAGCCCGTCGTCATTCGGCGCCAGCCCAATCCCGCCGGGCGCCGATGTCACGGAGATGCATCCCTGGGATCCGCACAAGGCAGCGAAAGATGTCGAAGTCGGCGATTTTTATTTCAGGCGCAAGAATTATCGCGCCGCCGAAAGTCGCTATCGCGAAGCTCTGCTGTACAAAGACAATGACGCCATCGCGACCTATCGGCTGGCTGTTTGTCTGGAAAAACTCGAACAGCCAGACGATGCGCGTGAGGAATACGAATCCTATCTCAAGATTCTGCCGAACGGCCCCGAGGCCGAGCACGCCAGGAAAGCAATCGACCGGTTGAAAGCCGCGGCAGCAAAAACAACCCCCTCAAAATAGCAGGCGCGGACGAAAACTGAGCTCGCTGAAGGGTTCTGGCAAAGCTGACACGAGGAGTTTGCGGAGAAAACCTCGCAGCGCACGCGGCAGCAAAGCGAAATCCTTCTCCGCGTTCTCGGCGGATTTTCTCTCTGGCACGCTGGCGTGGAAATCTCCTCCCCGGGCCGTCAGCGGGTTCCGGTCCTTATCCTAGGTTTGGGTGAGTCGGCGAACTCGCCTCGATTTTCCTTTCCTTGCTGGAACCCCACTCACGCGGCTCCGCTTGCCCTCGCCAAGAATCAAGGTAGAAGGCCACTTCGGCCCGGCGTGACTGGCCTGCTTCAACTTTGTCGCGTACACGATGGCGTCGATCGCATCCAGGCAGGAATGTAGGGCCTGTATGCGCAGCGCTCCCTCGAAGCGTCCGCGAATCACGAGCATGGCCGTCCCATGCATCACCGACCAGAGCGCCAGCATCAGGCGTGTATATTGCCGGAACCCCGCCCCCAGTTCCGGCCTGAGCCTTTCACGTAGAAGGCGGAACGAAGGCCACGGCTCGTGCAGCGACGGCGACTTTGCCACTCCGTCGAACAGTACCTCGTAGGCGTAGCTGTGTTCCAGGGCGAACTGCAGATAGCGCTCGGCCGATTGGCGCAGCGTGCGCGCCGGGCGAAGCGTTTCGATCAGCTGCCGGCTTGTTTCCATGCGCAACGCGCTCAAAATGTCCCCACGGTGACGGTAACGCTGGTAAACGGTGGGAGTGGTGGTACCGGCCATTTTTGCGACGGCGCGCATGGTGAGGGCTCTCTCGCCGCCCCGCGCCCATAAGCGTGACGCGGCCTCCAGAATGCGCCCTTCAAGATCGGGGTTCGGATGTCGGGGCAATTCTCCTCCTCGCCAAAAAACCAGCCATCAAAGCGTATTAATATCTCTAACAGTGTGTTGTTAACGATGTATACGTTATTACTACCCGGCGCGTCCGTGCCGCTTGCCGCCGGGATGGGGTTCCAGACCGCATATGTGGCAGTCCTCCCAATCGGACCCGGACCCCTCTGCAAAGATTCCACAGAAAGTCGAGGAGTTGTACATGATGTCAGGAGTAAAAAAGCAACCCGATCTGCCCCGTCTCATGGCCGAACTCAGCGCGCTCAAGGTGAACTGCTGAGCGCGCAATGCGCCATGGACCGGGTGGGTTCGCAGTGCTCCCCTCACGACATCGTGAGGTTCGCGGACCGTCAGGCACTCAAGCGTGATCGCCTCAGCCGAGGCTCTCCACGATTTTCGCTCGCAGCTTCAGGCCCAGATGAAAAAGCAGGACAACCGGAATGCTTTGGAGATCTGACGGGGTTCTCCGGAAATCCCCGCTTCTCGGCAAATTGCCCAGCTATTTTTCGACGCGTACAAACTCACCGGTTGAGGCGTTGATGGAAACCGTCAACTTCGCGTCATCGCGGCTGGTCCCGTAGATGACGTGCCAGACCAGGTCGTTACCGCCGTGGTTCCAGTCGCAAACATAGATCACCGGGGTATTCGGATCCTTCTCCAGAATCTTGTCGCCGCCGTGTTTTTGCGCGCTGTCAAACGCCTGGTCGGAGTCGATTTTCAGAAACGCCATGTCGAAGACCTGCGTTGAGGAATTGGTCGCACTGTAACTGTCTTCGATGCCAGGGTTCACGCCTTGATCCGGCGCGCCATCGGCGGTGCTGCCCGACCAGGTGTAGGTTTTTTCGCTGCGCATGGTGGCCGAGGCGAAACTGCCGCGCCAGATCGCCGCCTTGCCTTCGCGTCCATTGCCGTCGCTGGTGACGCTGGACTCGAGCCGATACGGCTTGGCATCGGCATTCCACCCGCGCGCGGCGATGTAAAGCTTCTGGAACGCAGAGCGGGCGGTCAGCAGCTCCGTAGTTCTGGCCGGCGGCTTCGACTCCGCCGGTTTTTCCGTATTCGACGTGCAAGCGTTGAGCCAAAGCAGGGAAAAAACAATCGCAACCAGGAGGAGCCAGAACCATGCTGGTGAAACAACGCGCGCCACTTTCGGCCGCGCGTTTGTAACTTCCCGGGGGGCAAGGCTAGCCGTGTTCATCGTATTTTTCCTGTTACCAACTCGTCAGTTTCCGACATCGCGCTACATTCTACTCGAACGTTTGAAAAACGTAAGTGACGCGGGTGGAACGTCATCCGCCAAGCCAGGGCGCTGCGCGAGCAAACCCGTTAGTCGTTTCGGACGGGAAGCGACGAAGCTGGAGCGGCGCTGCTCGACACAAAGAGCGGAACTTTTTTCGTACTCCGAACGTATCCGGTTTTGAGCAGTTAACCAACCCAAGCTCGGGATCGGCATCGGGCAGATCGAGGCGACATTATGGACGGCATCACGGGTCTGGCAGCGGTTGTCACAATCTTTGGAATGCCCACGGCGGTTTTTGCAATGTACATGTTCTACCGCGTGCGGAAGTTGCGCAGCGAAGAGCGGCTGGCTGCCATCCAGCGGGGCGTGACCGTCCCCATGGAAGCGGACCTCACCGAGTATGCACGTTCGCGAAGGAATGGAATTCTTTCCATCGCCGGAGCGGTCGGCTACATGCTGGCCTTCAGCATCGTTGCAAAATATGAGCCAGATGCGATGCTCGCGGCCGCCTTCGGCGCAATTCCCTTCACGCTGGGCCTCGGATTCCTGCTGGATTCGTTCCTGATTCGCCGCGACGCCAAAGCCGCATAGGCAGAAATCGAGAGTGCCTCCCTTGTCGGGCGGTCTTTGACGGGACAGGTGGAGATTTTGACTTCCAGGGGAAGAAACGAAATTCAGGGGAGAGCCTTCAGAACCGGTAAGGCTCGATCCTACTCGCCCGTCAGGAATTTGAACTGCGCCTCGTTGAGCGGCACGACGCTGAGCCTTCCCTGCCTTACCAGCGGGGAACCAGTGAATAACTTGTTCGCTTTCGCCTGGGCCAGCGTCACGGGAGTGGCAATCGCTGCCCCAACCTTGATCTTTACCTTCGGATTCTTCGCGTCCGACGCATCCACCGACACGACTGACGCGGTGCCGACCGCGCTTTTCTCGTCGCCGGTGTGATAGACCACCAGCCGCTCTCCCGGCTTCATTTCACGCAGATGCCTCAGCGCCACGGGATTGGAAACGCCGTCCCAGATCGTTGTCTTCTCGCGCTGCAAGTCAGCGAAGGAATACGTGGAGGGTTCTGTCTTCAGTAGATAGTCCATACAAAAGTTCAAAATTATTGTTCTAGTTCGGTTTTTTCTGATCGGAAGACGAATTTGGTTGCGGCGGAGCATTCGCGTCCGCCGGCGGGTTGTCGTAAATCGAGAACTGATGTTGCGGACGCTTTAGCTTGATGGTCAGTTCGGTCTTCGGCTTGTCGATGTCGAAGTCCTGGCCGTATGTCTGGAACCCCTGTGCCAACACCTGCACCCGCAACATGCCGTAAGGGATGCCATTGAACTCGGCCTTACCGTCGACATCGGTCTTCAGCTCCATGCCGCCCTTCTCCTGCTTACCCCTGGGATCGACAGGATGCATGATGACGGCGGCATTGCGGACAGGCTTGCCATTGTCGTCTTTCAGCACAAGGAAGTTCAGCGACGATGTAGGACCAATCTCGTCTTCCTCTTTATCTTTTTGCGCCGACACCGCGGGCGAAATGGCCAGAACGGTCAGCCCCAGAACTGCACAGGCGAGCAACATCTTTTTCATGTCCAACATTGTATGCAGCCCGGAAGGGGATGTCACCCGGGTGCCGCGGATGTGTGAGGGCGGCGCAGCCTGCCCCGCGAACGAAGCGAGCGTACGTTCGAGAATGCCATGTCCTTATTTTGTCCCGCCTTTCCTGGCGCAACAGGGTGGGGATTTTTGTTTCCTTTGGTCATACGATGGCCCGCTTCGCCCTCATCCCCTCTTACCCGCTATCGCGCCTTGAAGCCCCGCCCTTAGGGCTTCTGATATGAGGCGCTTGTATTAGATCGGTGTGTGTGTGTGCAATATAATAACCTTTATGGCACTTGAAGGGCGCAAGTCGAACAACAACGTTGTGTACGGTGCCAAGTATCAGTGCCTATGGACGCCCCAATACAGGCGTTCTGCGCTTGTGGGTGCGATGGCAAAACGTTGTGAATAAGCTCTTTGACAAGTGGCAGCCAAATATCAGGCTGAAATCCCCGCTCTCCAAGCTGACCGTTTCCTTCCCTCGACGCAATTGTGTTCTCATTGCGGATACCAAAACCTTGGTCTCTCGAACCATGAACGGGCATGCCCGGAATGTAAAACCCAACACCACAGAGATTGGAATGCAGCTCAGAACCTGAGAGATGAAGGTGTAAGACGACTTGTCGCCAGGGGAATGCTAGAGACGCCGGTGGACAGCACTTAAGACCCACAACCGTGGGCCACGCGGCGGGAGGCAGGAATCCCCCGGGTTTAGCCGTGGGGAGGTTCAAAGATCTCATGGTGAAGACATGGGACGTGATCGTCGGCGGCGGAGGCATAATCGGCCTCTCACTTGCGATCGAGTTGCGGAAGCGCGGAGCGAGGGTGCTCGTCGTCGAGCGCGGAGAACCTGGCCGTGAGTCTTCGCACGCCGCAGGCGGAATGCTGGTGGATTGTTCCGCCGAAACTCCGGAGCCTTTGCAGGCGCTGGCTATGGCCAGCGCGAAGATGTATCCGGAATTCGCGCATGAGTTGGAAGTCGAATCCGGCACCAAGGTCGACCTGCGGGACGCGGGCACGATCCTCTTTCCTCCCCCCGAACACGTATATGAGCGACCTGGTTTCAGACTATCGAGCCTGTTGCCTGCCCCGCTGGCCGAATTAGAGCCGTCCCTCGCAGATCCCAAGCGGCCGGCGTTTTATCTGAAGGAGCGCAGCGTCGATCCGCGGGCTCTGACGGCAGCGGCGATCAAGACGGCAAAGAATCGCGGCGTGGATTTTTCGTCGGGCGATGCGGTCATGCAAATTGATATTTCGGGCGGGCGCGCCACTGGTGTGACCACAACGAAGACGTCGTTTCCCGCGGCGAAAGTCGTGAATTGCGCCGGAGCCTGGGCCGGACAAGTTGCTCCGCATAAATTCCCGACTCGGCCGGTCAAAGGACAGATGCTCTGCCTGGTCATGCCTTCTCGAACGACACTTACCCATGTCATTCGATCGCCCGAGGCCTACTTGATTCCGCGCAGCGACGGACGGGTGCTGGTTGGCGCAACGGTCGAGGAAGCTGGATTCGACAAGCGCACCGATCGCGCGACCATTCAGCGCCTGCATCGCGGGGCGCTGGCGCTCGTTCCCAGACTCGCGGAGGCCAGAATTTTGGAAGATTGGGCAGGCCTGCGTCCGGGAACTCCTGATGCTTTGCCGATTCTCGGGGCGGCCGAGACTCGCGGTTATTTCGTGGCAAGCGGGCATTTCCGCGATGGAATCCTGCTGGCGCCCATTACGGCGCAAGTCATGGCGAACGTGATCACGGGTTGCGCCGCAGGGTTCGACCTGAAGGCCTTCGATCCTCACCGCTTCGCGTCGAACGCCGCGTGATATCCGGACCGGGCCTGCTCAGTGTCCTCCGTGGTGAGGAGCCCCCACGCCGCAGGCAACCCTGGTCCCGTCGCGCTATACTATTTCGTTTCCTCGGAGCTCGAACCCGTAATCTCGCGTCGTGCTCCGAGATTCTCACCGCAAACGAGAAAGGACGCATGCCATGGCTTCTCCTGCCGTCGACTTCGCCCGCAGTAATCAGCAGCGATTTCTTAGCGAACTGAAAGATCTTCTTCGCATCCCCAGCGTGAGCACGCTCGAAGAACATAAATCCGATATTCAGAAGGCCGCCGATTTCGTCGCCGGCGAGCTGGGCCGCATCGGCATGGAAAATGTCGAGGTCATCCCGACCAAGGGCCATCCGCTCATTTACGCCGACTGGCTGCATGCGGCGGGCAAGCCGACCGTGCTCATATACGCGCACTACGATGTTCAGCCGCCCGATCCGCTCGATGAGTGGCACACCCCGCCGTTTGAGCCCACCGAGCGTAATCAGAATCTCTACGCCCGCGGCGCCGTCGACGACAAAGGCCAGCTCTGGATGGAAGTCAAAGCTCTCGAGTCCCTCATGCAGACAGGCGGAGGCAAGCTGCCCATCAACGTGAAAGTGATTTTTGAAGGCGAAGAAGAAGTTGGGGGCGAGTCGATCGCCGAATATATCCGCAAGCAGAAAGCCAAACTAAAGGCCGACTTCGCGCTGGTCTGCGATACCGAGCTTTTCGCGCCCGATCTTCCTACGTTGTGCGTTGGCCTGCGCGGCCTCGTCTACACGGAGATCGAGGCCTATGGTGCGAAGACCGATTTGCACTCTGGAATGTATGGTGGCGCCGCGCCCAATCCGTTTTTCGCGCTGATTGAAATCATCAGCAACATGAAAGACGCGAAGGGGAAAATCCTGATTCCCGGATTTTACAAAGGTGTCAAAGCTCCGAGCGCAGCCGAATTGAAAGCATGGAAGCGGCTGCCTTTCAAGGAAGAGACATACCGCAAGACCGAAGTCGGGTCAAAAGTCCTGACCGGCGAACCGGGATATTCGGTTCTCTATCGCACCTGGGCGCGGCCCACGCTTGAAGTTCACGGCATGCCGGGCGGATTTACCGCCGACGGCGCGAAGACCGTGATCCCGGCCAAAGCTAAGGCGAAGGTCTCGATGCGTCTGGTGCCCAATCAGGATCCCGACGACATTCTGAAAAAATTTCATGCGTTCGTAAAGAAAAATACGCCCAAAGGGATCGAGACAAAAGTCAAAGTCTGGAGCAAAGGCCCGGCGTGCGTGGTTTCGACCGACAACAAGTACATCGAAGCCGCGACTGAAGCGCTGCACGACACGTTCAAGAAGGATACGGTCTTCATCCGTAGCGGCGGATCGATTCCCATCGTGACCGACTTTCAGGACGTGCTCAAAATTCCCAGCGTGATGATGGGCTTCGGCCTGCCCGACGATAATCTCCACGCTCCGAACGAGAAGTTCCACATCCCGAACTTCCACCGCGGCATCGAGACGATCTGTTTGTTCTTCGAAAAGCTGGGCTGATCAGTTCCAACTCAAACACGCAGGGAGAACCATTTCGGTTGTCCCTGCCGAGCCTTTCCTGTTCGCCGGCGGCGCCGACCTCCCGAACTCACTTCCCTTTTAAATTGCTGCTCTTCTCGATGAACGCCGCCACGTTGTCATGGATGGCCTTCAGCGACGCCTCATGCGCATAAACCATGTGTCCGGATTCATAGAATTGATATTCGATATTGTTCTGCAAGTTTGCCGGAATCGGCAGGTGCTGCATTTCGTAGACGCCCTGATAAAAAGGCGTCGCAAGATCGAAGTATCCGGCGTTCAGCAGAACCTTGAGTTGCGGATTGTACTTCATCGCCGTGGCGAGATCGGGCATCACGTTCGTCGCTCCCGGAAACGCGAACCTCATCCCGGGCTGCTGATGCTCGAAGCTCCACCAGCGAAAGACGTCGATTTCGGGCTTGTACTCGCGGTCTTCCCCGAATTTCAGCTCCTTACGCACATAGTCGTTGAACGCGGAAACGTAGGCCGAAGAGATCGCCGCCGATTGAGGGTCGTAGTCCGCCTCTTTGCTGAGCGGATCGAACGTCGGTCCCGAGAAGCGTGTGTCGAGCCGGCCGGTTGTAAGGTTATTGTCCTCTTGCAGATTCTTCTCGAATTCTCCCCCATTAATGCGCAGGTTGGCTTTTTCGATATACGAGGTTGGAAGGCCGGTGTACTGGTGCAGCTTTTCGACAATGGCACGACGTTGATCCGCGGGAAGCGAAGATCCCGCTTCCAATGCGAGCGCGTAATCGTTCATGGCAAAGTGCTCGACCTCGGCGATCAGCGTCTTGAGATCAGGCCGTGGCTCGGGCAGTTTATGGTGATACCAAGCGGTGGCGGCATAGGTCGGAAGATTCAATTGGTAAGCGATGTCGACCCCGGGATTACCGTCTGGAAAATCTGAATCGAGCGAGAAGTTCAGGATCTGCGAGAGCAGGATCACGCCATTGAAGTCGACATCCCGTTCCGTCTCAAGCAGGTTGGCGAGAACCGCCGAGCGCGTCGTGCCGTAGCTTTCTCCGAACAAATATTTCGGTGAATTCCAGCGACCGTATTTTGCCAGGAACTGCACAATGAAGTCGGAAAAGGCCCACGCATCCTGATCCACGCCGTAGAAAGCTTTTTCCTTGTCTCTTCCGCTCAGGCGGCTGAAGCCCGTGCCCGGCGCATCGACAAAAACCAGATCGGTTGCATCCAGCAGACTGTATTCATTATTGACGACGGAATAAGGAGCGGCCGGGGTGTGCGTGTCATCGGCCGTTAGCACGCGCTTGGGTCCGAAAGCTCCCATGTGCAGCCACACGGTCGACGAACCGGGCCCGCCATTGTAGAAGAAGGTCACGGGCCGCGATGCCCCTTTGCTGTCGGACCTGAAATACGCCACGTAGAACATACTCGCTTCCGCAGCCTTGTTTTTGGGATCCGGGTCGGCGTTCTGCGGCACATCATCCCACCCCTTGGGATGAACCACGAGCGTGCCCGCATAAGCGTCGTACTCGATGGCTTTGCCGCCGACCGTGACCGAGCCTTTCGTCTGCTGCTGCTCTGGTTTGAATTGTTCGGACTTTTGTGTCTCCGTCTTGCTGGCTTCGACCTTGACGGTAGAGGTCTCCTCTTTGGATTGCGCACAAAGCAACTTGAACGGCAGAAGTGCGGCGACCATCACGACTGCAATAAGCTTCAGACGGAGCATTGAGCCCTTCTCCTCCACGATTGATACTGATCCGCTCGTTTAGCGGCGGAGGACAATTTAACACGACGGCCGAGAAAACGGTTGGCCGGCCCGCAGGAACATTGAGTTGGGCCCTTGCCGCTCCCTCAGTTCTGTCCAGCCCACGCGCTTACATTTTCCCATCTCGATTTTTGCCTGCATAAAATGTCTGGCCCAGCCCTGCAAAGCCACAAGCTGCTCCGTGCGAAAAGTCGCCCTTTGCAGGGCGGCTTTTTTCTGTGCACGAAACTCGACGAAAATCAGTTGACAGTGAAGCCCGTCGAGCCGGTCGCGGTTCCACCGGCCGCAGTAATGGCAATCGACCCAGTTTTTGCACCAGAGGGAACGATCGCCTTCAGCTCCGAACCATTGCTGACTTCGAAGCTGACGATCGCGACTTCCCGTCCGCTCCCGCCGGGACTTATCAACTTACCCCCGTATTCACCGAGACTCTGCCGGTCACCTCGGCACGGATGTTGGGGTCTTTCCCACCATTGTCGACTCATTTCGCAAGGAAAGACGGGCAAAATGGCAACTTCCGAAGCTGGCATTTCTGACCATCGTGCTCGCGA
>JASHRE010000310.1 GCA_030037515.1 Candidatus Sulfotelmatobacter sp. | reverse complement strand
CAATTCGAAGGCCACCCCCATGCCGAATCCGGGATGCGAGGCCTGCACCACCCCGCGCAGACGAAGTTTCATCTCGTAAGTTCGGACAAGAGTTTCCACCGGGCTTCCCGACGGAAAAGGCAACGTAAATTCCAGATAACATCCGCCAGAACTGAGATCGGTCAGGCAGCAATGGTTGGGGACGGACGTGCCGGTGCGATAGACTTCGGCGCCGATGCGGCATGAATACCGGGTTTGCAACCGGCGATTATCTTCGTCAGCCATCGGCGATGGGGCTGGGGAGGGTGCGTAATTCGCAGACGACCGAGTGCGGCCATGAGTCTGGTCGGCCGCACTCAGGACGGGAAGAGGTTCTTCCATTTCCACGGTAACACTGCTGACCGGTTCCTGCTGCGACGAGGCGATGTCGACTTCCTCGTTCCCGCTATTCTCGGGGGACGCTGGCAGATTCGCGTCGAGGAACTCAGTCACGAGGCGGCGTGACGTCTTGGGCACATCCACGAACTGAATTCCTGCGCGCCCGTTCCAATCCTGCCAGACCACCTGTCCCGACAAACGTACGCTCGACTTCTGCTCGGGCAATTGGAACTGAAAATAAACCTTTCCCGTGGGCGGAACTTTTTTGCCGAAGCGCACCGACATCCCATCTCGCGCAAGATTGACCAGCGTCGCTTTTTCCTGCTGTTGATCGGCGTAGTCGACGGTGGCGTGCGCGTAAACGGAAGCTCGTGCATTCTTACGCTTTTCTTTGCGCATGAGGGCGCGAGCAGCGCGCAGGCTGCTCAAGGCGCGCTCGTAGGCGACCGGCTTGTAAAGAACGAAGTTCACCCCCATAGAAAACATCTCGCGAGTCATTTCCTGCCCTGAGACGACCACCACGGCCAACGTTGCTTCGTTCAGCCGCGAGACGCGCGTTTCGCGAAGTAAGTTCACGATCTCCGGGTTCGAGCGACTCTCGACAATCAGCACATCGAAGCGGTCTTGCGCCAGGCGAATGCCCGCACGAGCGAAGTCGGGACAGAACTCATCCTTGACGCTGAGTTCTTCGAGGACGCGATGCAGCACACCGGCTGCCGCCGGGTCCGTACACACTAACAGTGCAGAAAGATTCATACTCGCCCCATCGTAAGATTCCCGCGGTTTCACCCACAAGTTACCGGAGTCACGCGATCAGGACTAAGTGGCGTTGTAAGTGAGTCTTGAAGAACAGGCGACAGCAGTAACCAACGTGGGTAACAAAAGGCCAATGTGCGAACCTTGGACCGTCGTGCTTTGACGCGGTTCCAGCCCGTTCCTAGGATGAAAACTGACGAGATGCAAGTCGCTCTGCTTGGCATTTGTGCGCGCCTAGGGAAGAACCTTCCCGGCGCGCTGTGACGGAGCCGTTGATGCGGGCGAAAGCAGATTGAATTGAAATGATGGTCCTCCTCCGGGAAAGAACTCTTATGAGCTCGAAAAAAAGTCAGGGCTTCTCATTGCTGGAGCTCATGATCGTAATCGCCATCGGGTTCACCATGGCCGCGATTTCGCTGATGGCGTTGATGCCAGTCCTGAAGCAGGATCATCTCGATCAGGCCTACGACACGACGCTTTCTGTGCTCCGCACCTATCGAAATCTGGCCGTTACGCAGGGCAACCGCTACATCATCACTTTCTGGACGACGGACCCGCCGTGTCAGGTCGCCAATCAATCTTGCATTCAGGTGCAGGTGTGGGGCTGCAACGGCTGTGCCAGCACGGGTACGAATATGGCCGCCACCACGGTATTCACATACGAACTGCCGTCGGACATACAATTCGCGACGCAATCAGCGTTTCCCACCTCGACGCCGGATAGTTTCGGCAACGCCACCTCGGCAATTTGGACGCTGCATGCCTGCAATGTCACCGAGGGCGGCGATCCATGCCTGGTTTTCTCTCCGGATGGCTCCGCTCAGGATGACACCGGAGGCGATAGCGGCGGATCCTACGTCCCGGGCAACTACAACAATGCGCTCATCTACATGACGAATCCGAGCAGCAGTGCGTACAGCTCGCGGGCGATCAATGTCTGGGGAGCGAGCGGGCGTGTCCGGGGCTGGCGGCTTTACAACGAGGGTGGAACAAATTATTGGGTGCAACAATGACGCAGAAGAAGGCACGGTCGGCTCAGAGCGGGTTCACGCTGGTTGAAACCATGATCGCCATCACGATCTTGAGCATCGGCATCATCACAGTGATCGCCGCATTTGGCAGCGCCGTGGGCGCAACCCAAAATGCCGAGGAGAACCTGATCGCTCGTGAGAAAGCCTTACAGGCTCTGGAAAGCGTCTACGCCGCTCGCAATGATCAGCAGATTACATTCTCGCAGATTGCCAACATCTCCAACGGTGGAATTTTTACGAACGGCCCGGTGCAGCTGCTTTGTGCCGGACCGGACGGTCTGGTCAACACGGCCGACGATGTCGACTGTCCGGCCAGCCCCCCCTGCCCGGCCGGACCGGAATGCGTGGTGTTGCCCGGGCCAGACGGCATCTTGGGCACGCCTGATGATGTGGCCATGAGTTTGTCGAACTACACGCGGCAGATTCAGATTACACCCGTGACCGGCTACCAAAACTTGGACCAGGTGGTCGTGACCATCACCTACACGCAAGCTGGGCAGACTCCGACCCAGACTTACGTGGTGGATGCGCTGATTTCGTCCTACCAGTAAAAGAAATTCGAGGCGCAGGAAGCATGAATATGGCAGAGAGAAATCGGACACAAGGCTTCACGTTGATGGAGCTCATGGTGTCCATGGCGCTAGGTTTGCTGGTCATGGCGGCCATGGCGAGCTTGTTCAAAATCGGCATGAACTCGACGATCCTGGTCGAACAGCGGACCGAGGCACAGGAGGAGATGCGCGTCGGCATGGACCTCATGGTGAAGGATCTGAGCCTGGCCGGTGCCGGGTTGCCTTCGGGGGGGGTTCAGCTACCGACGGGAACGGGCAACAACGGGCTTTCGAAGTTTGGCTGTGATCAATCCGGGACCTGCCATGTGGTCAACGACACATATCCGGCAAATGGCAGCAGCACGAATTACATGTACGGCATTATTCCCGGATATGAGAACGGGGTGGAAGACGGCGCTTCGATCAAGGCTGCACCTTCACCAGCCATCAACGACAGCGTGACCGTCGTCTACGCGGACTATAACTTTCCGTTGTCCGACTACACCGCGCAGTTTTCGACTGCGAGCGGAACCGCGGTCAGTCTGAGTATACCGACGTCTTCGACGGGGCCGTATCCACCGTTGATCAATTCCGCCGGTGGCATCCAGGTGGGCGACATCATCATGATCACCGGCGGAGGCATAACGGCAGTCGGTGAAGTTACGAATCTCTCGGCCTCCGGTACCGGTGGAACGGCCAGTGCTGCTGGTGCCCTGGATTTTGCCAACACCGACCCGTTGAACCTCAATCAGAGTGGCGCGGCGCTGGGTAATCTCGCGCAAGTTGCGGCCGCGACCGGAGTGAACACAAACGTCGCCAGCATCACGCGCTTGTATGTGGTGACCTATTACTTATCGACGACAGCAACTGCAGATTACGCGGGCGCGCCCCAGAGTGTCCGGCTTATGCGCCAGGTAAATGGGCTCACACCGGTGCCCGTCGCGGATAACATCATCAACCTGCAGTTTGCCTACGACACGTATAACTCCAGCGTTACTCCAGCCGTACTCGATGCCAGCGAGGCCAACCCGATCGGGGTGGGCGAATCCCCCAACAACATTCAAAAGATTGATCTGGTGGTCATGGGACAAAGCATAAACAACTGGGGCAATAAGTCGCAGAACCTGTATCTGGCCACTGACGTGAGTGCAAGCAACATGTCGTTCCGCAACAGTTACTGAGGACTCTGGGAGAGGGGCATGCAGACACACATGGTGAGGGGAAACAATCGATCGCGAGGTTTCACATTGATTGCAGCACTGCTGATTCTGGTGTTGCTCTCCGGTGTGGCTGCGGGGCTCATATTTCTCGCCACCGGCGAAGCCAAGATGAGCGGCAACGGCCAGCAGGGGGATCTCGCTTACTATGGGGCGGAGTCGGGAATGGAGAAAATGACGGCCGATCTGGCCAATCTCTACGAGTCCAACATGTCGCCCTGCGTTTCCCAGATTCAAAACTTAGCTACCGACAGCTACTGGCCGACGCAGGCTATGGTCGGCAATATCACGTACAGCGAATCGATCACCTTTCCCGGGGGCACCACAGGGTCGAGCAGTTGCACAAAACCGGTCATTGGGGCGCCATCCACAATCAGCAGCGGACCGGACGAAGGGCTTTATGCCGAACTGGTCCCGATGACGTTGCAGGTCACCGCTACGCGTCCCGGAGGGAGTGCGAATACCAGTGCAGCGGGGGCTGGGATCAACATCACACGCAGCGTCGAAGTGGCACTTATTCCCGTGTTTCAGTTTGGAGTGTTTTGTGGCTTTGATTGCTCTTACTTCGCCGGTCCCGATTTCAGCTTCGGCGGCCGCGTACACACCAATGGCAACCTGTTTCTGGCTTCCGAAGCTGATCTGGTCTTCAACGACAAGGTCCAAGCTTACAAGCAGATCATCATGGACCGCCTGGAGAATGGTTACGCCACCAACCCGACCTACGACGGTACAGTCTATGTGCCCAATGTATCGGGCGGCTGTCCGTTGAACACGTTCCCCCCGACGGGATCGAATTGCAAAGCTCTTCCGGGCGTGAGTTCAGTTCCCGGCGATGCAAGCTGGAGCGGTGGCTATCCCGGAATTGCGGGAACAGCCAATCCCAACTTCCCTACTCTTTCATCGGGAACATTCGACTATTATCTGGCGAACTCACTCACCGGCGTGACGAGCATGCAGCTTCCCTTTGTCACGACGCCATGCACGAGCAATCCTCCACCTTGCACGGACCCGATTTCCATTGTTCGCAAACCAGTGTCTGGAGAAGACGTGAACGGCAGCATCGGGTCGTCGCGTCTCTATAACAAAGCCGCAATCCGCGTTTTGATAGCCGATGATCCCGCCGATCTGCACCCGGAACGCGGCACGGCCCCGATCGACAGCGGGGACGTGCAACTCCCGACCACAACGACTTACAGTGGAGGTCCATTCACGACCGGTTACGTCACCCTTTCAGCCGACAGCGCCAGCTCGGGTGCACACGAGTACCTGGGATTCGGCAAGGTGGGCAGCGATGGCTGGATAAGTCCCAATGATGACGGTGGCGCAGTGGGATGGGCAACCGGAACGCAGTTTCCATTGATCGGCGAACTGGTCGGTCTTACAACCGGCAATTATCCGGTGACCGGTCCATGGATCCGGGTGGAAATCTGCACCACTCCGCCCTGCAACACGAACGCAGCGTTCACGCCAGTCACCTCGGAGTGGCTGGAATTGGGCTTTAGTCGCCAGTTTAACGTCCAGCTTACAACCCCGCAGTCTTCAAACCTGGTCGACCCCAATGCCATTTTGATTCTGCAACAGCTGACTCCCTGGGCCACGCAGTCCACGCTCGCTCAAGCCCAGGCTTCCGGGCACGGCGCGGGAACACAAAACAACTTTTTCCCAATTAATTTTTACGACGCGCGCGAAGGCGAAATGCGCGACAATGCGATCGCCAACACGGTGACCAGCAACGTACAGTACTCGTCCTGCTCGGTCAACGGCATCATGAACGCGGTTGAAATCGATGTGGGCAACCTGGCGAGATGGCTAAATGGCACGATTGCCGGCAGCGGCACAAACGCGAACTACACCGCAGAAAACGGCTACGTGCTGTACTTCTCCGATCACCGCGGCATGCTCAAAGACCCGAATGCTTCGAATGGAGGAAATACTCCCGCAGGCGTGTATAGCGGCGAGGCGGGTATTGAGGATGTAATCAACTCTACGCAACCCCTGACTTCGACGACAACCGACGGAGTGTTGGAACCGGCCACCTACTACAGCTATTCTCCGGAAGACGTCGATCAAAACGGAGTGCTCGACAACTGGGGCGAGAAAAATATCGGCTACGGTTTTGGCCTCGCCACGAATACAAACCCCCTTGACCCTTACAAGCGGATTCCAGTAACTGATGCGGGGGCTGGCAACAGTACCGAAGTGGATTGTGCCGCGTACAACACCAGCAGCAACACCTACCCGAATAACGGGAAAGACCAGGAAGGACTGGCGAATCCAGTCAGTGGCGCGCGCCACGTATTAAAGCTCGTCGATGGC
>JASHRE010000309.1 GCA_030037515.1 Candidatus Sulfotelmatobacter sp. | reverse complement strand
CCGGCTTGTAAGCTTGCCACGCGGCGGCCAGGGCCTCGGCCGGTCCCTTGGCTTGCACATCGACCAGTGCAACCCAGGAGTCTCCCTCAGGCGCCTCAAGGATCGTGGCCGGCCCCTTGACGCGAACGGACCAATCTTTCGGCGCGATGAAGTTATTGCCGAGAACCGTGGTCTTGGGAGTATCGGCAGTCAGGCGTTCAGATGCCCGCGCGCTTGCTGAGGTGCCGGTTGGGTGGACTGGTGCGCTTTGTCCTTGTCCTAGCAGCAGAGCAGAACTGAGAAGAAAAACAGAGCCGAGGGCTGTTTTCATGGCGTCGAACATTTAACCTCATGACTAGTTGAGGAGGCAAGGCGCGTTGCCGTTCACTGCTTCTTACGTACTCCTGGTCTGGCGATGACCGTAGTTCTGACGCTCGGCATTGGCGTCGAACGCCGCGATTTTCACTTTGGTGCGCGGCGTTCTGCTCAAGCCTCTCGTCAACCGGGACGGGGGCCGGATGATCTGCATCCGGGCCGAGCGCTCCCAGCCATCCACGACGAAAGCACCGCATTCTCCCTCCCCGAAATCCAGGACTTTCATGCCAGCGTAAACAGTGTCAGTGCGTTTGGCGACTTTTCGACCATGGGGTTCAACATGATCGGCCTGGGCGAGCCGCGCGAGGTGGCGAAGGTTGGGGTGGTGGGCGGTTCGTAGTTCGAGGTCATGGGACTTCATCCCGTGCCTGGCCGCCTGATCGGGCCGAAAGACGACGGCCCCCACGAGGCTGGCGTGGTTGTCCTGACGCATCGGGTCGCCGGCTTTTAAAAAAAGATCCTTCAGTTCTTGGGAAAACGGTGCGGGACTTTGATGAGAGGAGCGCGACCGTGATCGGTGTGCTCGAACCGTGCGCGCCTTACCCTGGAGGATACCGGAATCATCGCGAATGTGGTGACCAGCCAGCACCACATGTCGGCGGCGGTGAGCACGGGGCGCATTCACCGCATGAGCTATTTGGCCGCCTCGGTCCGGGAGCGACACTCGATCAAACCCGTGCCGAGTTGCGCTCCGTCTACGCCACAATGAACAAGGACCACCCTGAGGCGTATCGAGCACAGGGCGACTAGCAAATCAGCGCGAAACCATTCCGCGACCAGATCATTTCCGGCGCGCGGACAATTCTTCTGGTTCTTCTCGCAGCTTTGGCGCTCGTGTTCATCATTCTAGCGCGTACAGTTCGCCGCCAAGGCGAGTTGGCGGCACGCGCGACTCTGGCGCCGGTACGGGCGTGCTTCGCCGCGTGTTGTTGGCCGAAAACCTTTTGCAAGCGCTGCGCTTCAAGTGACGGGCAAATCGGATTCGAGCCTCCCGCCCCAGCTCTTTCTTGTGGCCAATCAGGACGAGCAGCCGCTTGCCCCATCCTGTTCCCGCGGCTGAATCTGCACAAGTGGAGGCTTCCCCCCGTAAAACCTTCGGCCCGCTTGCCAGCGGTTGGGAAGCGTGGAATTGCCGCGCAGTTTGTTCGCCGCTAAGCCGACGCGCAGCGATGTGCGCACCAGATCGCCCATCTTGAGAAACCCCAAGATTTTCACCTCGCGGTCAACCCAGTGCAGCACGCTGCTGATCGCACAACCGCACTGGCTGCAATCCGGAGTTCCACCAAATACGCACGGTTCCACATGGGTCCGCAGGTCGGCGGAGTAGTTCGTCGACATTTTCGAAAACAGGCAATCCTCCGGGCTTTCCGGGGGCTTCACAAACGCCCGCGCCACGCCTTCTGACATCAGCAGCTTCGGAAATCTATGACGAAGCGGCGGGAGCAGGTCCGCGACAAGTTTGCGATCTTCCTGGGTGAGCCGCTCCGTGCTCTGTTCATTCATTTGCGGACTGTAGAGACTCACCCAGATGTGATCGACTTCGGCACGCGCGTTCCAGAACTCGGAATACTGTTCCAGATACGAAGCCCGTGTCAGCATCGGTCGCGTAATCACCCAGTGGATGTTGACCCGGCGCCCCTCAATATTCTTCAAAATTCGTTCATAAGTTGCGGGCTTGCGGCGTTCGTCGTGGTGTTCGGGTAGCCCGTCGACCGATACTGCCACCCGCAACCTCCGCATTCTCATCCAATGCTGCGGAATCGCAATCACTCCGCTGGTCACCACCATCGTAAAGACACCCATTTCGTCAAGCGCGGGAAGGATGCGATCCAGCTCACGATGACGAATCATTGGCTCGCCACCCACGAGTGAAACGTGCAACGGACGATGCCGCCTCACCAGTTCAAGCACGCCCTCGACGAGCGCATCGCCGCGAAAGTCACTCAAGTCACGCAGGGTGGTTTCGCCACCCAAATGGCTGTCGCCATACGCATAACACCCCGGACAGTTCAGCGGACATTCGCGCGTGATCTCGATCGAAAGCATGGGCGCGTGCCCGTTTAGCACGCGCCACCACGCACGTGCAAAGTCGCGGGGTGTAAGACTGGAACTCGGTTTAGCAGCGAACGCTGGAAGGGCATCACTCGACATGAATTCCACGGGTGCGGGACAAGTCCGTGTGCTGCGGTTTCAACAGATCCGCCGCACTCCGATTCACAGATCAGA
>JASHRE010000033.1 GCA_030037515.1 Candidatus Sulfotelmatobacter sp. | reverse complement strand
GCCCAATCGTTCCAGGCCATTGCCGCGCAAGGGACCATTACTCCCGAGACATTGCGTGCTGGATCGGTGTATCTGGCCGGATTCGGACATAACCGCATCGCCACTGGTGTGCACGACGATCTCTATACACGGGGCCTAGCCTTGAGGATCTCGACGCAAACTCTCATTTTGTCTTCCGCCGATCTGATCGGCTTGTTCTACGATGATGTGCTCGCCATTCGGAGGACGTTTGAGAAGAACGTGCCTAGGCAGCGTTCCTGGTGGTCGCGTTTACCCACACGCACGCAGGGCCCGATACGCTCGGCCTCTACGGGACCGAATCCGCTGCAGTCCGGCATCGATATCAAGTATCTCGACTGGGTGGACCAGCGCATCGCGACGACTGCCGCCGAAGCCGTACGTGCCATGCGACCGGCGCGATTAGAGTTGGCGCGTGGACGACCATCCGTTACTTGGATTACTGCAAGGGGTAGACCGGCCTCCGATAGTAAAGGATCCGTTCCTGTTCGTGATGCACCTGGTCGAGCGTTCAACCGGGGAGACGATCGCGACCGTGGTCAACTGGAGTGACCATTCCGAGACTCTCGGTCGAACGAATCCACAGATCACATCGGATTACCCGCATTGGGTTCGTGCCTATTTGGGGAAGCAACTGGGCGGTACGGCTCTATTCTTCTCAGGTTCAGTCGGGAAGGTTTCGTCGCTAGGTAACCAAGTGGTGGGCGACCCAGAGACCGGCAAAGTTGCAATAACTGTTTTGCATTATTGTCTCTAACCAAAATCGAAGTTAGCGTACTGGAGCGTTTCGCAGGACTTGGGGATCCGACCATGACGTCGAGATTGTCCGAAGTCGCGGGTTGCGCGGCGACTGCAGAAGAGTTCTTCCCAACGGCCGTTGCTGGCAGTCAGCCGACGCCGATCGTTGAGTTGGCAGCTATCCTGCCCGATAAAGACCGACGCGATTGCGATGCGACCTTGGGCCTTCAACTGGCATGCCTGCTGCAACAGGTTGAAGGCGCGACCAGCCATGCAAAGCGGCTGGTACTTCAGCGGTCTGACCAGGAATTAACTACGAGGGTGCGGCGCGGCTCCTGGTCTGTCACGGAATGCCTCGAGCATCTTGCTCTGACGACGCGTGCCTTTCTGCCGCTGATTGCGGAGACCATTGCGAGGACTCCGAGACTTACGAGGAACCGTCCGCTGCGGTGTGACATGCTGGCGAGAGTGCTGATTCACACCCTGGAGCCTCCTTATCGGTTGCGGCATAAAGTGCTTGCTCACCTCGCGCCGCCGGACAACGAATTTCCGTCGGCATGGGAAGGCTTTCTGAAAACGCAGGAGGAGTTGGGGCAAATCATCCGGTCTGCGGTGGGATTGGCGATCGATACGGTGAAGATTCAGTCTCCTGTGTGCTCTCGTATGAACTATAGCGTTTATGGTGCTCTGGGAATCTTGTCGGCACATCAACGGCGCCATCTTTGGCAAATAGAGAGAGTTCTTCAGTCCCTGGATCGCCCCGCGGCCTGATCGGGGTGCATCGGCACACCCGGATTCCGAAACATTTGTCACAGAGGTAGCCCGAATCCGCCGACCCCATGCATAATCCGGGCTCAGTCAAACAAGGTTCATCGCAGCACTGTGACGTCAACGTCATTGGCGGCGGTCTGGGTGGGAAGGCAGTTTCTATTCATCTGGCCAAAGCGGGATTCAAAGTGATTTGCATTGAGCCTGCGGCGTCAGTTGAGCAATCCGTGGGTGAGTCGCTGGATTGGTCGGCTCCAGGGCTGCTCAGTGCGCTGGGGCTGCCGATGGAGCAACTAGTCCGATCGCAGACGGCGACTTGGAAGCGGCATGTCACGGTTAAAATGCGCGACGGCTTCTCGGTCCGCTACGGTCCTTCGCAGTGGCTTGGCCAGAAACCCTTTCACATCGAATTGCGGACGCTGCATGTCGATCGCCTCAAACTCGATCAGGAACTTCTGGATCTCACATGCGAGCAAGGCGTGAAACTGGTTCATGACAAAGTTGCCGCAGTAGAGCGAGACCGAAACAGAGTCTGCGCGCTCGTGACGGCCGACGGATCGCGATTTGCCTCGCCTTGGTTTATTGACGCATCCGGCATTGGCAGCTCCGTTTTCGGGCGCGAGTTCCAAGTTCCCGCGGTCTACTCGGGGCCGCCAAAGGTGGCCCTCTGGAAATACTTCCCGGTCGATGAGGTGGTGGAAGGAACGACGATCTATGTCGATCCGTCCCCCTCGAAGTATCTGGAATGGGTTTGGGAAATTCCGATCCAGACGAAGGTGGTCAGTGTCGGGTACATCTTGACAGGCGCGGCCATAAAGGCGATGCGGGCTGACGGATTGACCGTCGAGGAGATCTTTCGCCGGCAGTTGACGAAGTTTTCGCGATTCGAGAATCTGCTGCAGACAGGCGGCCGCGGGAAGTTAAAAGTTACTTCGTTTCGCTGCCGAGCCTACTCGAAGGCAGCGGGGTCAAACTGGATGATGGTTGGCGAGGCGGTGTCGATGGTCGATCCGATCACATCGAACGGGGTCACTGCGGCACTGCGGCACGCAGGCGAAGCCGCCACGATGATTCAAAAGTTCGCCTCGGACGGCGCTTTGCCTTGCCGTGAGCAGGCGTTGTACAGCGCTCGCATTCTTTCGATGGCGAACTTCTTCAATGGCGGAATCGAGAAAATTGTTTACGAGCCGCCGGTCAGAAATCGCATTGGTCTCGCTCGTTCGGGAACCATCTATACAGGACCTGCGTGGAGCGTGAACGCCGTCTATGCCCGGCTAAAACCCGAAGGGCTGTTCTCAACTACGCTTCTTGGACTCCTCCTCGGAGCCTTTCGCGCCAGCGCGTGGACCTTTTACCAGTTCTGTAAGATGACTCCGACGACTCTTTCAAGTGACCTTACTTGAGAGTTACTCGATGGAATCGCCTTAAGGTTAATAATAGGTTTCCAGTATTGTTGAACGTGCAGTCTTCCCGGTATCTTCCTCTCCAATTTTTCCAC
>JASHRE010000308.1 GCA_030037515.1 Candidatus Sulfotelmatobacter sp. | reverse complement strand
GCTACACTGGGACCGCGCATGTTTCCGTCATCCTGCATGTTGCTGTAGAAGTAATAGGGAATCTGGTTGTCGACATCGACGTGATACATCTGCCCGATGGGCAAAGTCACGTGATGAAAGCCTCGGCCGTGCACGGTGGTGATGTGCATGCCGCCATCGTCGGTGATCACAAAGCGGTCGGAATTGGTGGGATCGATCCAGATATCGTGCGTGTCTCCGCCCCAGGGAACTTCGTTGAAATTCTCTCCTCCGTCGAGGGAGCGGTGAAACGAACTGTTCGCGATGTAGACCTCGTTTTCGTTATCGGGCGAAACCACAATTCGAATGTAATAGCCGGCGCGTCCGATCAGAGCGCGCTGATAGTTGATCGCTTTCCAGTGTTCTCCGGCGTCGTCGGATCGCCACAGCGATCCTTGGTCTTTCGTTTGAATCAGCGCGAAGACGCGATTGGAATTGCTCGGCGCGATCGCAACGTCGATCTTTCCCAGTGGGGACTTGGGCAAACCGTGTTCCTCGATGCGAGTCCACTTTGTTCCCCCGTCACGCGAAACATAGACGCCGCTGCCCGGGCCGCCGCTGAACTCGCCATAGGTGTACATTTCCACTTGCCACATGCCGGCAAACAATGTGTGCGGATTGCGCGCATCCATCGCCAAGCCAGAGCATCCGACATTCTCTCCTGCAAACAGCACTCGCTCCCAGTGTTGGCCGCCGTCGGTGGTGCGGTAGACGCCGCGCTCCTGCTGCGGTCCGGTGGCGCGGCCTAACACACACGCGAACACGACATTTGCATCCGACGGATGAACGATAATGCGCCCGATCCTGCCGCTCTCGGGCAGGCCCATGTTCGTCCATGTCTTGCCCGCATCGGTGGACTTGTAAATCCCGTTGCCCATCACATCGCTGTCGCGGATCGCCCAGGCCTCGCCCGTTCCCGCCCACACCGTGCTCGGATCCGTCGGCGCGACGGCGAGGGCGCCGATGGCCGCCGCCGGTTCTTTGTCGAAAATCGGCTTCCAGTTGTTTCCGCCATCGGTCGACTTCCAGACTCCTCCGGAGGCCGCGCCGGCGTAGTAGGTGCTGGCATCTCGGGCGATTCCCGCGATCGCAGCTATACGGTTGCCAACTTTCGGCCCGACGAAGCGGAATCGCAGCTGCCCTTCTTCGTCAGAGTCGGACTGTTGCGCGCGCGCGAAAACACTGGCGGCGAGGACTGCGATCACACAGATAAGAACTTTCGCGCTGTTCGCGGTGATAGGTATCTTGATTTTTCTCCGCGGCGGGGACGGGGTCTGGTGTCCGTTGCTCATTGGTCCTTCTGGGGAGTGAGAGGTCAAATTGCAACATGCTCCACGACTCCTGCGATACCTCTGAGCATCGAAGTGCGATTGAGACCACAGGAGGCGTGCCGGGCGAATTCTACAATTCCGATCAAGCGGCTGCAACCCTGCAGATTCGCAGGTGGAAAGAGCAAGGAAGCAGAGTGTCAGAATCGAGATTCCCTGAGGGTCCCCTAGCCCAGCCATTGCGGGTTTTGGTGGGTGCCGTCAAAATGATGGCTGGTTTTGTACAGTTCGAACTCTCCCGATTGTGCGGCTTTGGCCGTTTTCGCGAGCATCGTCGCAACCTCCTGCTTGCTGAGCGGTCGGAAATCCCGTGCCGTTTTTAAAGCTTGCTGCAGGATCGGCAGAGAATCGCAGCCGGTGATGACCACAGTGGTTGGCAGATTCATCGCATAATGCAGGCATTCGACGGCGGTCACAGTCTTGCTTTGAAGAATGAACGGATCACCCATCGGTTTCATTCCCAGCACGCCGACGCTCTGCTTCAGCAACTCGGGCAGCACTTTGGCTTCGAAGCTATCGAAGTGGTGATCCATCACGTTCAGCGGCATCTGCACCGCATCAAAGCTGAACCCGTGCGCTGACGCGGTGGACAGCATCTTTAAATGAACATCGGGACTTTTATGTCCCGTGAACCCTATGTAGCGAATCTTTCCGTCCTTCCGCGCTTCCAGCGCAGCCTCGATCGCACCGCCAGAAGCGAAGATGCGATCCGGGTCGCTGTCGCGAATGACTTCGTGAAATTGCAGCAGATCAACGCGGTCGGTCTGAAGCCGTTTCAGTGAATCATTGAGCTGGCTGGCCGCGGTGGCCTTATTGCGTCCGTCGATTTTCGTCATGAGGAACGCCTTCTGCCGATATCCATCGCGCAGAGCGTTGCCCATGCGCCGTTCGCTCTCCCCGTTGTTGTAATCCCAGCAGTTGTCGAGAAAATTGATGCCCTCGTCGAGCGCGGTGCGGATGATGCGCGTGGCTTGTTGCTGATCCAGGTCCGGCCTGCCAAGATGATAGCCGCCGATTCCGACCAGGGAGACTTTTTCGCCGGTGCGGCCGAGAGTGCGCCTGGGGACTTCCGTTGCAGCGTCAACTGCCCGGGCGTTGTGTTTCATGCCGGCCGTCATCACCGTGGCCGCAGCAACTCCGAGGAATTTCCGCCTGGTCGCCATGTTCTCACCTCTCCATTGACACCAATAGTTTCGATCACGCGCGGATTCACTCACTTATTCAGGACAGCTCTGTTCAGGTTTGAGCTTGTAGGGAGCGTAAACCGGTTCCCAGAAATTGGCTGCCAGCGCGGCTTCCAACTCTGTCTGGTCGGAAACCTGAGCCTGCCCGTCCCGCATCGCCCGCATCCCCACCGCCTTGGCAATCTGGCGGCCTAAGGTGCGCGCCTGCGATATCGGCGGCAGTAGCGAGGCCCCTTTGTCTTTCAACGTTGGCAGGTGCCGGACCAGTTCTTCGGTGGCCGCTTTGATCATCGCGTCGGTTGCCCGCCTGGCTTTGGATGCAAGGATGCCCAACGCGAGACCGGGGAAAATGTAGGAATTATTGGTTTGCGTGATGGGCACTTTCTTTCCGGCGAAATTGACCGGATCGAACGGGCTCCCCGTTCCGATCAGCGCTCGACCTTCGGTCCAATTCATCAAATCCTGAGGGTTGGCTTCGCTGCGCGAGGTCGGATTCGAAAGCGGGAAGATGATCGGACGCGCCGTGTGTCTCGCCATCTCACGCACGACTTGTTCTGTGAAGACGCCGGGCTGTCCGGACACGCCGATCAGCACCGAAGGCTTGGCATTCTGGACCACATCCAGCAACGTGATCTCCTGATCGTCGCGCCTCCACGATTGCACTTCTTCTTCCGGCCGCGCATATGGCAGTTGGTCTGGGCGTACATCCTTTCCTTTTTCCGTGATCAGTCCAAAGCGATCGACCGCGTAGACGCGGCTGCGTGCTTCCGCGGTCGTGAACCCCCGGTCTTGCATGAACTGGACGATCAGGTTGCTGATTCCGATGCCCGCCGTGCCAAAGCCAGCAATGGCGATGCGTTGTTTCTCCAGGGGCGCGCCGGTGAGGTTTATAGCGGAAAGCAGCGTGGCAGTTGCGACCGCTGCGGTGCCCTGCACGTCGTCATTGAAGGTGCACAGCTGATCTCGATATCGCGCTAGAAAGCGCGCGGCGTTGGTACCGGCAAAATCTTCCCACTGCACTAGAACATGTGGCCAGCGTTTCTTTACGCTCTGCACGAACTCGTCGACGAACGCGTCATATGGTTCGCCCCGAACCCTATGATGGCGCCATCCGATGTAAATCGGACTCTTCAGTCGCTCTTCGTTGTCGGTTCCCACATCGAGCAAAATCGGGAGGCAATATTCCGGACGAATGCCGCCCAGCGCGGTATAGAGCGCCAGTTTGCCAATCGGAATACCCATGCCGCCGGCTCCCTGATCGCCAAGGCCGAGAATCCGCTCGCC
>JASHRE010000307.1 GCA_030037515.1 Candidatus Sulfotelmatobacter sp. | reverse complement strand
CTTGGCGTGGCCTTGGTTTTTTACACGCTCGGTGCCGCCTTCGTGGCAGCGCTCGAAGTCATCATTTACGCAAGCGCCATCATGGTGCTTTTCCTTTTCGTGGTGATGATGCTGAACTTGGGAGCGCATGCCGCCGAAGTCGAGAAAGAATGGCTAACACCCGGTATTTGGATCGGTCCGGTGATTCTGGCCAGCATCCTTATTGCAGAGGTCGTTTATCTGGTGCATGGCGCGAACAGTTATCTGGGCACGGGTGCCGTGCCACCGAAGCAAGTCGGCATGGCACTGTTTGGGCCTTATCTGATTGGCGTGGAACTTGCCTCCCTGCTCCTGTTGGCGGGACTGGTAGGCGCGTATCACCTGGGTTACCGCGAGGTCGAAAGACGGGAGATTTTACATGACACAGATACCCATGAGAGACGGGTTGCTGCTGGCGGGGATCTTGTTTTCTCTGGGACTCACCAGCCTGCTCGTACGCCGTAATTTGATTTTTGTCCTCATGTCTCTTGAGGTGATGCTCAACGCGGCCGGTCTGGCATTTGTGGTCGCGGGTGCTCGGTGGCATCAGGCTGACGGCCAGGTTATGTTTCTGTTCATTCTGGCGGTGGCGGCAGCCGAAGTTTCCGTGGGACTCGCGCTCGTGCTCGAAATCTATCACCGCGTCAAGTCCCTCGATGTGGACGAACTGAGCAAGATGAGGGGTTAGTGTGATCACCTTATTGTGGCTGATTCCCGCGTTGCCCTTCGCCAGTACTCTGGTGCTGGTGTTGCTCGGTTCGCGCCTGTCGCGCAGAGCGGTTGCGATGGTGGGAGTGGGATCAATTGGTCTCTCGGCCGTAATTGCAATTCTGGTGGCGGCAAGTTACCTGGGTGCGACTCCTTCTGGCGGTTCATTTACCCAGCCTCTTTGGACATGGATCGATGTAGATAGCTTCCGTCCTCAGGTCAGTCTTTATCTCGATTCGCTCTCGCTCCTAATGGTTCTGGTGGTTACGTTCGTCGGCTTCCTCATTCACCTGTACTCGGCCGAGTTCATGATCGAGGACGAAGGTTATAGCCGCTTTTTCGCTTACATGAATCTGTTCGTCGCATCGATGTTGACGCTGCTGCTGGCGAACAATCTTTTGCTTCTCTATCTCGGATGGGAAGGCGTCGGGTTGTGCAGCTATCTACTCATCGGGTTCTGGTACCGCGATCCCGCGAACGGACGCGCAGCGCGCAAAGCATTCATCGTAACCCGCGTCGGCGATACCGCTCTGTCGATCGGTTTGTTCCTGCTCTTCACTCGCCTTGGCACTCTGCAGATTCAGGATCTTATGCAGCGAGCTTCGACGCAGTGGGCCCCGGGGACTTCTCTTGCAGCAGCAGCGGCATTTCTATTGCTCGGAGGCGCGGTGGGGAAATCCGCGCAGCTACCCCTGCAGGTTTGGTTGCCGGACGCGATGGCCGGACCTACTCCCGTCAGCGCGCTACTCCATGCCGCCACGATGGTAACCGCGGGAGTTTATCTCATTGCTCGGACTCACGTTCTTTTCTCTCTGGCGCCATCGGCTCAGTCGGCCGTAGCCGTTGTGGGTGCGTGTACGCTCCTCTTGGCTGGATTCAGTGCCCTGACGCAGTGGGACATAAAGCGAGTGCTTGCTTACTCGACCGTCAGCCAGATCGGTTACATGTTTGTGGCGCTTGGCGTAGGCGCTTGGGGGGCAGCCCTGTTCCACTTCGTAACCCATGCGTTCTTCAAGGCCCTTTTGTTCCTCGGCGCTGGGGTGATCACCAACGCGCTCCACGATGAACACAATATATTTCGCATGGGTGGTTTGCGCAAAGAATTGCCGTTAACATTCTGGACTTTTCTCATTGCAGGCTGCTCTCTGGCGGCTCTGCCCTTCATCACTGCCGGTTTCTTCAGCAAGGATCTGATCATCTGGGATGAGTGGTCAGCACAGAACGGAAACCCGGCACTGTGGACTGCGGGAATGATCGGCGCGCTGTTGACCTCCCTATACACGTTCCGGCTGATCTTTCGAGTGTTCTTCGGCCCACTGGGCCTGCCGGTGACCAAGCGCCCAGGCTATCGGATGAAGATCCCGCTGGTGGTACTGGCCATCCTTTCTATCGTAGGCGGATATTTCAAACAGCCTCTGCTCGCGTTTTTGCATTCCGCATTGCCGTCGACGCTCGAAGTTCATGCTGGTGCTCTCACCGAGATCCGATCCGAGACGATTTCCGGACTTCTATTTTTCGTTGGCGTTTATTTCGCTTATCTGTTCCACCTTCAGAAACGCAACTTGGCCGACGTGCTGGTCGAGAATCCCATCGGACGCATGCTCCACCAATGGTGGTTTGCGGATTGGGGCTTGGACTGGATCTACGACAAAGTTCTTGTGCAGCCCTTCATATGGGTGGCCCGGATCAACAAGAGTGATTTCGTCGACGCTTTTTATGCTGGCATCGCATGGCTCGCTCGGTTGTCTTATCGGGGATTGAGCGACACTGAGACGGGGCGCGTCCGCTGGTACGCTGCCAGCATGGCCGCAGCATCCTTGCTGTTCATAGCGATCGTGCTATTCAAATGATTCTGGTTTATCTGATTGGTGTGTTGTTGATCGCTGGCGTCGTCGCCTGGGTGGCAGCACGCTGGAACTCGCAACTGCCGCGATGGGTATCGTTAGTCGCAATCGGAGTGGACCTCGCCCTTGCTGTGACTATCTGGGGACGCGGATCAGTGAGCGACACAAAGACTTGGCTCGACGAAATCGACTGGAATTGGGTGCCGGCTTTCGGCATCCACTTTCACCTCGCAGTGGACGGCCTTAGTCTGCTGTTGTTGGTTCTCACCTTCTTCCTCGGCATCATGTCTGTGCTGGCATCGTGGACAGAGATTCGCGAGCGAGTGGGCTTTTTCCACTTCAACCTTCTATGGGTTCTAGCGGGCATCGCGGGTGTGTTCCTAGCGGTCGATCTGTTCCTGTTCTACTTCTGCTGGGAACTGATGCTGGTACCCATGTATTTCCTCATCCTTATCTGGGGACACGAGCGGCGCGTCTATGCAGCCGTAAAGTTTTTCTTGTTCACGCAGTTGAGCGGACTGCTGATGCTGATCGCGATTCTCGCACTGTATTTTATCCACCATCAGGTGACAGGCGTTTACACGTTTGAATATTCGAAACTGTTGGGCACGCAACTAAGCCCCCACGCCGAATTCTGGATCATGCTGGGCTTCTTTGTCGCCTTTTCCGTGAAGTTGCCGGTCGTTCCGCTCCACACTTGGCTCCCGGATGCTCACACACAAGCTTCCACCGCGGGAAGTGTGATCCTGGCTGGGTTGCTGTTAAAGACGGGCGGCTATGGTCTGCTCCGCTTCGTCGTTCCGCTGTTTCCGCGTGCCGCTCATCAGTTCACTCCGGCAGCGTTGGTATTGGCCGCCATCGGGATTGTTTACGGTGCCATCATGGCGTTCTCGCAGACAGATCTCAAGCGCTTGGTCGCTTACACCAGTGTGAGTCACTTGGGGTTCGTGCTGCTCGGCATTTTCTCCTGGAACCCGCTTGCCCTCCAGGGTGCGATTATGACGATGATCTCTCACGGCCTGAGCACAGGAGCGCTCTTCATCCTGGTCGGTGGGTTGCAGGAACGTCTCCACACTCGTGATCTCGATCAGATGGGTGGTCTCTGGGCGGTCGTGCCGCGGCTAAGCGGGGCCGCGCTCTTCTTCAGTCTGGGCTCGCTCGGTCTGCCCGGATTGGGCGATTTCATCGGCGAGTTCCTGGTGTTGCTGGGCTCTTATAGAGTAAGTATCGCGATCACGGTTGTGGCAAGCATCGGCGTTCTCACCTCAACTTTCTATGCGCTGCGCATGGTGCAGCGCGCCTTCCAAGGTCCGAATACGCATGCCTGGCACATTCCCGACTTGAACTTGCAGGAAGCCTTCATGATGGCTGTCATGATCCCGTGCCTGCTATGGCTGGGACTCTATCCGCAGCCGGTATTTAACACCTCTCGCCCAGCTTTAGATCACTTACAGCGCGAGGCCCAGTATCCCATTGCAGCTTTACGGAGATAAATATTGATATTAGACGCAGCGGATATGATCTCATCGCTCCCAATTCTCGTGCTCTCCGCAACCGCAGTGGTTGTGATGCTCGGAATTGCCGTCAAGCGCAGTCACGCTCTTGCAGCCAGACTGACTGTCGCCGGACTGGCAGCCGCTTTCATCTCGATCTTTGCGGCGGTGCCGATTGCTCCCCGGCAAGTCACGTCGCTTTTGCTCTTGGACCGATTCGCACTGTTCTACACGGGCCTGATTATTGCCAGTGCTGCCGTTGTGGTAGTGCTGTCCTTCGCGTTTTTCAAGAATAAAGCGATTCATCATGAGGAACTGTATCTGTTGCTATTGCTAGCGACTGTGGGCTGTTCGGTGCTGGTGGCGAGCACTCACTTTGTTTCGTTTCTGCTCGGACTCGAAATTTTGAGCGTCTCCCTGTATGCCTTGATTGCATACTTGAAGGACCGAAATCAGGCGCTCGAAGCGGGGATCAAGTATCTGATTCTGGCCTCTGCCTCCGCCGCATTCCTTCTCTTCGGTATGGCCCTTATCTATGCGGATACCGGTACGATGGAGTTTTCGCGCATAAGCGAACGGGCGGTGTCCGGATCCGGACTCGCGCTCCTCGTGCCCGGAATCGTGCTCACGGTCACGGGCATCGGGTTCAAGCTTGGTGTTGTTCCGTTCCATCTGTGGACGCCGGATGTTTACGAGGGCGCCCCTGCGCCGGTCGGGGCATTCGTGGCTGCCACGTCTAAAACCGCAATGGTGGCGTTGCTCCTCCGCTATTTTTCCTTATCAGGCGCGATCAGGTACCGCGGCGTGTTCCTAGTATTCTCGATCATCGCGATCGCCTCAATGTGTGCCGGTAATCTCCTCGCACTTCAGCAAAGGAACGTTAAGCGTATTCTGGCGTACTCTTCGATAGCCCACTTCGGATACATTTTGGTAGCGTTTTTGGCAGGCGGACACATAGCCATCGAAGCAGTCACCTTCTATCTTGTGGCCTACTCCGCCACAATACTGGCTGCGTTCGGAACCGTGTCGCTGCTTTCCAGTTCTGCGCGTGATGCCGACGACATTGAAGACTACCGAGGCCTGTTCTGGCGCCGTCCGGTGATCGCTGCTGTCTTAACGGTCGCGTTGCTCTCACTCGCCGGCATTCCCGCAACCATCGGATTTCTCAGCAAGTTCTATGTGCTTGCGGCCGGAGCAGAGACCGCCGCTTGGTCACTGATCCTGACTCTGGTCATTACCAGTGTCGCTGGGCTTTTTTACTACTTGCGGATCGTTGTGGCGCT
>JASHRE010000306.1 GCA_030037515.1 Candidatus Sulfotelmatobacter sp. | reverse complement strand
CCCTATCGCCACCTAGATTCGCCGACAATGCCCAACATCGGCCAACACGAGTGGTGGTTCGATTACGACAGCCACGTCATTTATTTCCACGACGATCCCAGCGGCCACAAGGTCGAAACCAGTGTCGTCAACAACGGATTCGGTGGTCCCGCCAACAATGTCACGATCCAGTACCTGACGGTTGAAGAATTTGCTGACATGTATCCGGTTGGCGCCATCGGTTTGACCCAGGGCAAGAATGTTCTGACGCAGGAGACGAATTGGACCGTCAAGAACTGCGAGGTCACACTTAACCACGGGTTCGGCGTGCGTGTGAACTACCGGATGCACATTCTGAACAATTACATCCACGATAACGGTCAAGTTGGCATCGGCGGCGGCATCGGAGTTCCAGCCGAACCGATTACCGAATCCACCGATTCGGGGATTCTGATCCAGGGCAACACCATCAGCCACAACGACTATGCGCACTTCAATCCCGGGTTTGGTGCGGGTGGCATTAAGGTTGGAGCGACCAGCGGAGTGACGGTGCGCGACAATGTGATCGAGAACAACGAAGGCTCGGGGGTCCATTTCGACGTCGATAGCAATAGCGGATTCGTGGATAACAATCTGATCGCAAATAACTCGGATGGAGACGGTATGGGCCAGGAGATTGGCGCCGGTCGCTCAATCTTTCGAAATAATAAGGTCCTGCGCAATGGCCTGCAGATCGACGACAATAATTGGGCCTACCAGATCGGTGTGCACGCCAGCTCCGGCGTCGAAGCGTATTGCAACGTGATGGAGGTTCCGGCGGCACGAGGCGGCGTTGGTGGATGGGGAGTCGGGTCATCCGACCGAGGCTCCAGCGGTTTTCCCCCTTTTAATTACCGCGTAACTACTGGCAATTACTTCCACCACAACGTGGTGATCTGGGACGCGGGCGCAAACGGAGAAGTTGGATTTCGCAACAATGATCCGGCGAACCAGCCTGATTTCTTTGCTAAGAATCGACCGCCCGACTACAACGACTACCATTTACCCGATCCTTCGGGCGCCCACTTCGTTTATGACAACGATAATAGCCGAAACAATCACCTCAAGAATTTCAAGGGTCATAGGTCGTCCGGGGCAGACGTACACGGCACGGTTGATGGGAACTATGCCAGCGGATTCCCCGATGTGTCCATCACTTCGCCCGTTGATGGATCTTCGATAAATGGACCCGTCACGATTACCGCCGCAGCATCAGACCGGAGTGGGATACGTAAGGTTGAGTTCTATGTCGACTGGAGCCTGCAGACAACCGTTTCGAATCAGCCCTACGAGTTCAACTGGAGTAATGGAAGCTCGGGGTCACACGTCATAGCGGCCATGGCTTATAGCAATGCTGGCATCCGCACCTGCTATGCGGTCACCCTCAATGAAGAGTGATATTGAGGTTTCCACGCCAGTCGCCATCAGCGCAGATTAATAACCTAACGCAGGCGCCTCCCCGGCTCGGAAAGGAGATTCTATTGCATGGTAAGCGTCACGGCTGAGCATGCATCTACTCCCGCGTTACTATAGGCCATCGCGGCGACGGTATGTGTACCGGAGGCGGCACCGCTCCAGTCGAAGGTATAAGGAGGACTGTTGACTGTCGTCTGCAAACTCCAATCCACGTAGAATTCCACCTTACTTATGCCGCTGTTATCGGATGCAGCGGCGGTTATGGTAACCGAATTATTGAACGAGGATTGATCGGCCGGTGAACTGATCGTTACAGAAGGAAACCCAGAACTATTGTTCGTGTCGGCAGTGCCGTGAATATCGGCGCCTGCCGCTTGGTACTGTGCAAACGTAATCCTAGAGTTATCCTGGGAAGTGTTGTTGTCATAGATGAAATTCGTTGCCGATGCATTAGCCAGATGATACGAGTTGAAATCGGGCGGCGTGTTGAGGGAAAAGAAATTCGGCTGTCCTGCCGCATCTTCCAATGTGTACCCCGCCGCGGCTGCGGCCCCGGAATCCCAGATCGTCGTGTTATGGTGCACACTGTTGTTGACGGAAACGTAGTAGTTTCCTGGCGGATAAGTATCGTAGCCTCGGTCAGAGGCATCGACGTCCCAAGCCTGCTCACCTTTAACCGCACTCATTTCCATGACGTTGCAATAGGCGTTCATGCCTGTACTGGTGGCGCTGTGAATTTGGTACCCCGGACTTGAGTTCGCCACACCTGGGATGCCGTTGTATTTAACAATGTTGTTATAGACAAGAGCTGAGACCCACGAGATCTCGTATCCGATGCCGTCTCCATCGGTGTTGCCGGTGATCGTGTTGCCGACGATGATTGGCGAGCTGCTGCTGACATCGAAGTGAACACCATCGCCCTCGTTATTTGTGATCACGTTATCTCGAATCACAGCGCCGAGCGTTCTGCCGAACTTGATGCCCCCGGAGCCGAAACCCGGAAGTACATTGGCGTAGTCGTTGCGCGTGATTAAATTTCCGTAAATCAACACTCCGGAGGGAACCAAATTGTCGTCCGGGCTCACGCCCCCGCCGATCCCCAGTTGACCGTTGTCATGGATGTAATTGTTCAATACCTGAATCCCATAATTCACTGAAATGGGCTGGCTATGATGCCCCCACATTTCACAGTTTTCAATTACCCAATTCAGCCCGTTTGCTTGCCGCAAGACATCAGATTGATATCCATTCGAAGGCCACAAACCGCCTTCCAGCAAGGGAACAGCGAATTCTTCCATGGTCAGATATTGGAATGTGATGTTATTCCCTGGTCCTACGGCGACATTGGGAACAAAGCTCGTCTCGACCAGGTGCCCGGACGGGTTGTCGTGAAAATAAATCAGATGATTGGTATAGTCGAACCACCACTGGCCACTCGCGATCACTGGCAATGAGCTCGCATAAAGGTGCTTCAGAGGAACGCCATCGAACCACAAATCTTCTGGGACATTGCAAGCCAGCCATCCTGGGGTGCAATCGGCGGTGGTCATGTTGACCGCATTCTGTTGTGTCTGCCCCGCTACTACATAGTTTGTTCCATCAAAGGTGGCTAACGGGCCGATTACACGCGATCCACTGATGATTGCCGGACAGGATGTAGCGGGAGGAGCACATGAAGTTTGTCCGATGAAGGTGTCACTGTTTTTGGGAACAATTGGTTGGGTAAGTCGATAAGTTCCAGGGTAGATAATGAACGTTGTGCCCGCGGGCGAAGAAGAAACCGTAGCAGGGATGTCGTCTCCGGGAAAAATGTTGACGGTATTGCTTGGGAGCTGCACGTCAGTGAAGTCTACCCCGGTCAGGTTTGCGGTAGTCACATTTGCGCTCTGGCTGGCGGGCGTAAAGCTGTAGCCACTCTTAGTGGGGCTCACGGCGTAGCTCCCACTCGCCAAACCGCTAAATGAGTAGTTTCCGCCACTGTCGGCGGTGGTCACTGCACTGATTGTGCCGCTCAGCGTGACGGTCGCGCCACTGGCACCCGCTGCCGGACTGATTGTACCGGAGATGCTGAATGTCGTCGGATTCGTGCTTGAACCGGTGAAGTTCACTCCCGCCACATTGCCGACACTAATGGTTTCATTTTGACTGGCCGGAGAGAAGCGATATCCGCTCTTAGTCGGCGTGATGGTGTAGTTTCCGGCGGGCAGGCCGCCGAAGCTGTAATTGCCATCGCTAAGAGCCGTGGTGCTGGTACTGGCGGCTCCGCTCAACATAACCTTAGCGCCAACTCCAGCAGCGGCCGGACTAATCGTTCCTGACAAAGTGAACGCCGTAGCCCCGGCATTTGAGGCCGAAAAATTCAGCCCTATCACGCTTCCTGTGTTTACGTTCGCGCTCCGGCTTGACGGGCTGAAATTAAAGCCGGCTTTGCTCGGCGTCACGGTATAGATGCCTGCTGGCAGATTGTCGAAGCTGTAGCTCCCAAGATTGTCCGTAACAGCGGTCCCGTTGGTAGGCCCGGTTAGAGTAACCGTTGCGTAGCTGCCGTCAGCATTGGGCGTGATTGTGCCTTGGATTGTGTAGGTTGACGGCGTCGTGGTTCCGGAATTAGCTTTCGAGGAAAACGAAAAACCCGCGCAGCCGACGTTTACAATGCATCCAGCGCACGCAATAGCGAACAATACGTTGGCACGAAACGCGCTGAGCTTCACGTGAACTCACCCTCCGGGGGGTTGAAGGATCTCCACGTCGCTGAAATTGGGCGACCGAGTTCATCGTTTCATCCGGGCAATTCCGAACATAGGTAACGTAGGACCTGGCAGAGAATCGCAATAAGACAAATTTGGTCACGACCAGAAGGTCAATTACTTTAGGGTGTGGGCCGGATGGGAGCCGCAGCGGATGGTCTTACACCGATGATTTTGCGTAAGTGAGCTCTGGCGCGGACGCACCCTGGATCGATGCTGACGGTCTTGCGGGGCCGGTTTGTCCTCGCGAACGAAGCCCCGCAGTTTGAGCCCCGGCTGCGAGAACCTTTGACCACTACGCAGAAGTGGCGAAAACAATTGTTCGTAGCCGCGGTGCGTTTCTAGTCGTCATCCGGGTCCGTTGGCGGGTTGGGATCATGTAGAAAGTAATCCGCATTGAGAGGCGCCGCAATCATTTGAAAAGGCACGGGACTCTGCTGCAGATCGAAGCAATCGGAAAGATCGTCGGTAGTGGCGGCATCGGCATAGCCAAGTGACGACAAACCGAATGTTTTCTCGACGAAGTTGAGAATGCTGCCAAAATCATGATCAACATGAGAAATGTACTGGGTCTTAGCGTAGGGTGAGACGACAACGAGGGGCACACGAAAACCGTAAACGTACCCACACCCCCACTGCGAACAATTTATCAGCACCTGCGGCGGAGGAACGTGATCGTACCAGCCGCCCCAGTCATCCCACGTGATGATGATGGCGGTGTTATTCCAATAGGAGCTATTGCCAATCGCATTCACGATGGAAGCCACCCAGGACGGTCCCGAGCCGTTGTTAAGTCCCGCGTGGTCAGAATCTTCCCCGGAGGGAATCACCCAAGTGACTTGGGCCAGCTGATTGTTGGCAATATCGCTCAGGACTCCGGTCTGCGGAATAATCACATTGCTCCACTGGCTCCCGGTGCACACCAGGTTTCCGTTCTGCGTCTGCGGCTGACAGATGTGTTGGATTGCGTCCGGTGCGGTCCAGATGAAACTTGCGGAAGGGGCGTAGTAGCGCCAACTGATTCCCTTTGCCTGGAGCAGATCAGCGAGCGTTTGATGTTCGAAGCAGGGATATTGTGAGGAGGACTCGACGCCCTGCGGATCGATCAACTTGACGATGTTTCCAGCTGGTGCGATGCAACCCGCACCGGTGCCGGGAGAGACGTTCTCGGCTGCAAATAAGTTGCTTGTCGCCGTCGGCGCGGATGTGCCCCCGAACAAAAACTGGTGCGCTGGAAAGCTCGGACCCTCATTGGTCTGAAACATCCGATCGCCAAAGGTATACTGCTCCGCCAATTGGAAGTAAGGCTGCACGTCTGCCGGATTGACATACGCGTACTGCGGATTGGCTGCCGTGGGCAGTTGGCAATTAGGCACACCGCTGCAACTGGTGGGGACTAGGTTCTCCCCGTCCATCTTGCCCCCGTCGTACAGGTCTTCGAAGGCGGCGTGGGAGTGGTCGAGGTCCCAGTTGATCGCCAAATCGCCTTGGGTGAGAGGAACTGTTTGACCCGATGAATTCAGGCCTGACTGGGCAATGTCTGCGCCGCGCGAGATCAATACCGGATCCTGAAACAAATTATCGGGAGTGCGGTTTTCCTGCACAATAATCACAATATGTTGAATTCCCTTTGCCTGCGAGCCGGAACTCGTTCCGGAACACCCGTTCAGACTCATTACGATTGCGGCGGTCACCAATCCAAAAAAACCCAGTAATACGGGAAGCCTGCTCACCTCTACTCTTCTCCTTCAACGAAAGATGTAAAAATTCCCTCGAAATATTTGCCCCTGTTAAGCCAACACAGAAATACGCATTTCCACTCGCCTAGTGGAAATTTTATCTCAGAAGCATCCTTCCTGTCGGCGCTTCATCGATCGACGCCGGCGAGATGAGGGAATTTTCAGACCGATGTCGCTTTCATAGTTGGCAGGCAAAAGCGCAAGTCTCCCAGAACGCACAGACCGATGGGGGGGAATCCGACGGGGGCAACAGCGCTCAGTCTGACTAACAATTCAAATCGCAGGAAGGACGCAACATGAAAATTAAATCAATCCTCGCACTCATCCTGGCCACTGGAGGTTGCTTGACCTCCGTCGCCTCTGCTCAGGTCGACTATCAGTTCCAATCCGTGCAGTACTCGAAAAACGGGGTCATCGATCAGTTCACGCAATTTCTCGGCATTAACAACGCCGGCATCATTGCCGGTTACCATGGCGCCTCCATTAACAAGGGATTCACCTACGAAGTCGCGACTCAGCATTTCACGGACGAGAACTATCCGGGCTCGGCGCAGACGCAGGTGACAGGAATCAACAATGTCGGCAAAACCGTCGGTTTCTACATCACTCAATCCGGCGAAACAGACGGATTCCAGCACATCAATGGCGTCTATTTGAATTCCAATTTTCCCGGGACACCCTTTAATCAGTTGCTGAGCCAAAACGATCAATCGCAATCGGCTGGCTACTACAGCACCAACGTCTCGGGATCTAACCCCGATCATGCCTACATCTACGACGAGCTTTCTGCCGGCAACGGCACTTTTGAATTGTTTGTGCTTCCCAATTCCAGCGGCGGGGCGCAGGCAACCGGTATCAACAATTCCGGACAGGTGTGCGGATTCTTCATCGATGCAAAGGGTGTGAGTCACGGTTGGCTGCAGATTCTCGGCAACGTCACGATCCTTAACTATCCCGACTCAACGAGCACGGCTGCGCTCGGATTGAACAACAAAGGACAGGTCGTCGGTTCTTACACAGATTCGGCCGGGAACACACACGGTTTTGTTTACTACGTGACCACGAAAAAGTGGCAGATGGTGGATGATCCCGATGGAACCGATACAACCATCGTGCAAGGCATCAACGACGATGGAGTGCTCGTCGGCTTTTACGGAACCACCCCGATCAACACCGGATTCGTTGCTACTCCTCAGCCGTAACGCAGTGGAATCCCCAAAACTCGCGAACCTGCGAGCTGG
>JASHRE010000305.1 GCA_030037515.1 Candidatus Sulfotelmatobacter sp. | reverse complement strand
GCAACAGCTTCGGGTCGGGCAATGGATTCGGATCAAGCTTCGGAAATTCGGGAACGCAGAATCCTTCGACCAACGGCGGCTCTGGTCAGCCCAGCAATCCAAATCCTCCGCAACAGGAATAGCGCTCCGATAACGAAAAAAAAGAAGACCTCATCTTTAATCTTTGCGATGAGGTCTTTTTGATTCAATCCCAGGCTTCGGCGTCCACTCTGGCAAAAAGCGGCGAGTGGGGCACCCCATTTCGTGAAATGGCGACCGGTTCAGACGCTGAACGAAGATCCACACCCGCAGGTGCTCTTCACGTTAGGATTCTCGAACTTGAAGCCAGCGCCTTCGAGCGTTTCGACGTAATCGACAGTGCATCCGTTGAGGTACATCACCGAGGTCGAGTCGACGAAGACCTTCAGGCCGTCCATATCGAAGGTCTTGTCCATCATCCCAGCGCCGTTTTCAAACTGCATAGAATAAGAGAAACCCGAACATCCTCCGCCAACGACTCCAATCCGCAGGCCGGCGGGTACGGGACTCTGCTGACCCATGATCTCTTTGACTTTGGCAATCGCGGTCGCGGTCAGCGTAACGGGCGCGCCTTTCTTAACTTCGGGGACGGTTGTTGTGGCCATTCCTATCTCCTTGGCTTTAAAGCTGTTCGATTATAGCAAATATCACTTCCACGGACGAAAATCCGCAAACCAATCCACCATTTTGATGCCCCGGGGTAGTGAACGGTCGCTTTGTTGCACGGTTTGGCGCGGATGAGCCTGGAAGGATTTCTTCCGGCGAGGCTTGCCAAACGGGGCTATAATCTTCGCGTCGGGGCCTCCTCCGGTGTGCCACGCCGGTCAGGGGGAGAGCCCTCTGGCCGCGTTGGAGTGCCGAGGTGGCTTATGACTCTGCTTGAAATCGTAGGCGGAATATTCGGACTGTTTGCTGTTGGCCTGATCGTGTTGCTGATCTATCGCAGCACGCTGACCATGCACGAGGACGATCAACTCTTTCTGGACGAAGCCAATTCACACATGCAAGAGGAGCAGACGCAGCTGTTGAGCAAGGTCAACCGCCTGACGCTACCCGTGCGCGTGTTCAGCATCGGCTCGGGAGTATTTCTGCTCGCGTTTCTGGCGATGCTGATTTACCAGAAGCTCAGCGAAGTGCAATAGGGCGCGACGTTTTTCGATACCTTCTGTGGTTGCCTATGCCTGCGCTGGTTTCATGAACAATCAGCGTTGCGTCGTTCTTCTTGCCTGATCCGTATTGTTTGCTTTTACGATAATTCTCGCCCCTTTCAAAGGTTCGCGAGCTTCAGTTCAAGTGTGCGAAAGTGGCGGAATTGGCAGACGCACCAGACCTAGGGTCGCGTCGTTGCCCCCCGTGGTTATTGGAAAACACTCGAAAACCGCAGCATCATTGAATTCTCCTTACTCGATCCAACCCGCTGCAACTCCCTGAGAACCAGTACTCAGCACATTTCTCCCACAGTCCTCCTGAACGCGACCGACGGTTCGAGGGTTGCGCGGAAATTTCGGATTGCTTTTTAATCCCTTTTTCCATTAATGGCGATTGCTCCCGCCAATCAAGCACTCAGAAGGAGCATGGAAGCGAGACGGATCAGGACGACCCGAGAATCACCATCAGGAAGCGGGTAACAAATACGTCGACCACGATAATCAGAATCATGGCCGCCACCACGGCTTGAGTCGTCGAGCGTCCCACGCCTTGGGTCCCACCTTTGGTGGTGAGTCCGTAATAGCAGCCTATCGTTGCGATAATGAATCCGAACACCAACGGTTTGATCAGCCCCGTAAAGACGTCGGAAAAAACTAGGGTCTGCCAGGCGTTGCTCCAGTACTCGTGAGCGTTCACACGCACCACCATAGAAGCCACGAGGCCGCCGCCCAGGAGTCCCACCGCATCGCCCAGAATGGTGAGAAAAAAGAGCATGAAGATGGTGGCCGCCACTCGCGGTGTCACCAGCTTTTTCATGGGATCGGTCCCCAGTGCGCGCATGGCATCGATCTGTTCGGTGACGATCATGGAGCCAAGTTCGCTGGCGATGCCGGATGAGTTGCGGCCCGCCACTACCAGCCCCGCCAAAACCGGACCCAGTTCACGCACAATTCCAAGCGAGACCAGTTGTCCGATGACCGTCGTGGCACCGAAACGGCCAAGAGTGGTGGTGCTGTTGAGCGCAAGCGCCACTCCCGTGAAGAAGACCGACGCTAAAACAACGGGAAGTGAGCCGAATCCGATCAGGTCGGCCTGCTGGACCATGTCAGCAAAGTAAATCGGATGGCGAAACAGGTTAGCCGTTGATGCTGCGGCTAACACCGAGTAGTCTTGGACGGATTGGATCTTTGTCTTTACGAATTCAACGAGTGGGATGAATTCCACGCCGCTTAGAGGCTCTCCGGTTGCCATTCTTTTTTGCTCCCTCCCATGAAGGACCCTCAGTGATCACCTCAAAACCGGCCAATAGAGATCGGGTCAAAACCGGCCAACGAGAGAGGCCGGGACAGA
>JASHRE010000304.1 GCA_030037515.1 Candidatus Sulfotelmatobacter sp. | reverse complement strand
TGTGGGCAGTTCCAAACCAATTCGAAATCACAAACGCCGCTTGTTCCGCGACATCGGCATACGCGGAGGCCGCCACCGCGTGCGTTGGCAAATTGAAAACCGTGATCGAGGGCCGGCTGACGTTTCCGTAATTCGCCATCGCAAAGGTCGGAGTGGAACGGGAAATGTCGCCGTAGTCACATTGCGGGGCTGCCGTTTTGGCAGCGTTCCCAAGCCGCGCAATCGCGCCACTGCACAGCACATTGCCAGCCGCATCGCTTGCGCTTGTGGGATCCAGAAATTCGACCTTCATCTCCGATCCCCCTTCCCGCTGCTTCCACCGCGCCAGTTCCTCCGACAAGCTGTCGCCGTCTGAAAGATTCGCCGCCTCGGTCGCAGTCGGATACCACGCCACATACCCGACTCCGCGAACCGCGGTGAAATTCGCGCTGATCTGGTCCCAGTCGGAACTGTTCGCGGCATCCTCCGGCGTGCCGATCCGCGTCAGCCGTGTCGCATCGAGCGGAATCACTCCTTCGTAGCCGATCACTAACTCCACCGTACCGTGTGGAGCAACTTCTTGCGGCAAGGTCACAATCGCTTCGGAAAGTGCTCCGGTGTGATCAATATCCGACGTGTACTCTTGCAGCAGGAGCGGCGGCGTTTTGCCGCCCACCGTGATCGATTTCCAGGCCAGCGACGACGAAATCTGGAGCACCGCGATCTTCTGCGGAGCCGCCGCATCGTTGCGCAGCGTGATCTTGCCCCGCACGCCCAGCCGCTGTTGCTCCGGCTCGAGCCGCACGTGCAGATCGTAATTGGTGAAGGTGAAGGCTTCGCGATCGAGCGAAAAACAACTCACCGCCGAGATGCAAAGCAGGCAAACTATGCAGGAGATTCGACTCGGACACTTCATGAGGAAATTATTTGCTACACCCGCCGCTGTCGCACCACCTCGTACAAGACGACGGCAGCCGCGACCGAAACATTCAACGACGGCACATGGCCGAGCATGGGAATCGAAACCAGGAAGTCGCACTTCTTTTTCACCAGATCGTGCAATCCCTTGCCTTCGGCGCCCAGCACGACCGCGCAATCCATCTTGTAATCGAGAGCGTCGTAGGTCTGGACGCTGCGCTCATCCAGGCCGACCGTCCAAATGTTGCGATCCTTCAATTGTTCGACAGTTCGCGCGAGGTTGGTCACTTTCGCGATCGGCAGATGCTCGCTGGCTCCGGCCGAAGCTTTTGCCACGGTACCGCTAACTCCCGCCGCCCGACGCTCGGGAATCACCACCCCGTCAGCGCCCGCGGCATCGGCCGTTCGCAAAATCGCTCCCAGATTGTGCGGATCTTCCACGCCGTCGAGCAAAACGATCAGTGAATATTTCGCGCGCTTCGCCTCGATCACGCTATCGAGGTCGTTGTACTGCTTGTCCGACGTAACGGCGACCACCCCCTGATGCGCCGCACTCCCGGCGATCCGGTCCAGTTCCGTGCGCTGCACGAATCGCACCGGCACACTCAACCGCCGGCAATCTTCTATGAGCCGTTGCAGGCGCAGATCGTGCCGCTCTTTGGCCATCCCGACCCACTCGAACGCCCGGCCGCGCGCCTTCAGGGCTTCGCCGACCGCATGGATGCCGTAAACACAGTGCATGAAGTTACCAGTGTACCGGAATGCTCGATGTGGCGCGGGCACCCCGCCCGCGAAAGCTCGTATGGTTACGCCGGTATCCACAAACTTGTGCCGCCGTGGAAGCGCGACCCTTTTGGGGCCGCGTTAAGGCCAAAATGGCCTTGCCGTTTAGGACTCGGGAAGGCGACGCGCCGCGACCAAATCCTTTGCCTCGGAGCCAGCGCTGCGGGAAAACAGGACGTGGTGCCCCACCCTTATCCCTGCTGCTCTTTCGCCGGACAGGGTGGGGGATTTGACTTTCAGACAAGCGCCTCGCCCACGAAAAAAAGATTACGGCGCCCCCGCGCTCCCCGGCTGCGCCACGTCGAGATTCTGCGCCTTCCACACCATCGCATCGTGAATGCGATGTCTCCCGCTCGGGTGATCGAAGAAAAGCCATTCTTCCACGGTTCCCGGGCTCATCTTTCGGTATTCCCCCAGATGAATCGCCGCCTGCGCAAAGCCATCGGGCTGGCGGCTCGCGTTCAGACCGAACATGTCGGCCTCATGTTCCTGCGCACGCGTGTAGGTATTGAGCAGGGGCGTGAGCACGAAGAAAAAAATCGATCCCAGCAATATCACCAGGGGCAACACCGCCGTGTCTCCCACGCCGCGAATCTGCCACTTCTCGCCCCAGCGCTTGAGCGAGGCCTCGAGCGACCAGCGCAGAAACGCAAAAAAGATCACGATCACTACGCCAATAAACAAAATGCTGTTATAGATGTGGTCCAGCACGTAGTGTCCCATCTCGTGCCCCATCACCGCTTGAATCTCTTCCGGCGACCCGCGCCGCAGCAGGTTGTCATTTAGCGTGATCCGCATCGTACGGCCGAATCCGCTGACGTTCGCGCTCATGCGCGTCGTCTGTTTCGAGGCGTCAATTTCAAACACATCCCGCGCGGGAATTCCGTTGGCCCGCGCCATCCGCAGAATCGGTTCGGTGATCTTCGGATCGTCCAGCCGCTTGGCAGTATTGAAGATCGGAACTATATACACCGGGGCGATCAGGACCACGATCGTCGCGAGTAGAATGCTCACCGCCGCACCCCAAATCCACCACGTCCGCCTTACCCGTCGCACCACCCCAAACAACACCATGGCCGCGATACCGCCGAGTACCAGTCCCACCAGCAAGCCTTTGATTTGATCCCACAACCACGGGCCAAACGTCTGCGTCGCCAGACCATACTTGTGCTCGCGGAAATAGCCTTCGTACACCGAGAGCGGAAACATCAGCACGGTCGTGAGCACCAGGTACTGCGCCCAGTAAAGCAGCGTCTGCAGCGGCTTGAATCGCGTGACCCGCTCCGCCAGATTGCGCATGCCCGCGGACCATCGGAGATTGAGCAGAATCAGCATTACCGCCACGGCGTACAGAAAATCCCACAGGATCATCCAATACCCGCCCTCAAAGTAGGCGTCGGAGCGGGCTTTCGCTACGGCTGGAATCAGCGCCAGATAGGCGTCGGTCGCAGTATCGGGATTAAAATTCGGCGAAGCCAGCGCGCCCCTGGGCACGCTGGTGATGGTGGGCATGGCCGTCCCGGGAAGTTGTCCGGGAGTCGATTGCGCGGGCGCGAGGGCGAGGCAAGCCAGCACCGAAAACAACAGCACGGGGAGGGTGTAGCGATTCCGCATGGTTCTCCTTTTCACGACGCCGTAGTATACGCAGGTTGGCATGCGATGGTTGCACCATTCCTGCGACCATCCGGCGACCTGTATGCGGGTTGGAAGCGACCCTGCTGCGGAAGCATCGGCGCCCCATGGCGTTGAGCCGGCCCCATACCGATTGGCCTATTTCAACCAGAGCCACCCGATCGCAACGGCCCCCAGAGCCAGCGCGGATCGAAGCGGGCGTGAATACGCCCGATGAACCCCAACGTTGCCACCGGTGAGCCCCGACATTTCGACCTCGGGCATCGACCCGCGCCGGAGCCCCCCCTGCAATCTGCGCGTTCCGAGCGACGATGTCCTCCGCTGAGGTGATGGCAAAAAAGCGCAAATGGGATGCTCTGCCAGTCCAGCAATTCGTCCTGGCAGCCGCACCGCCGCTGATGGGACGCGAAAACGGGCAGAGCTCTTGAGGTTTCCTTGACGACTAAAGTACTTTGTAATATAAAGTACACTACATGACCGATCCCAACGAACCCTTCCTCCGCCCCCTCGGTAAGCGCTGGATCCCTCCCGAAATGCTCTACGCGCCCGCTCTGAAAGACGAACCTGTAGAGCAAGTCGAGCCTCGCTACAGCCTGCTGATCAATCCCTTCTATCCAAAAGACCCGAACGCCAGCTTCGGCAAACACGTGCTCACGCCCACCCTCGCGCTGACCAGCTTCGCCGCGACCACGCCCTCGAACTGGCGCGTGGAGTACTGGGACGAAAACCTGCTTCACGGCGCCCCGCCGTATCGCCCCATGCCGCAGGTCGTCGGTATCACCGTGCATCTAACGTTTGCCAAACGGGCTTACCAGCTTGCCGATTGGTATCGTGCGCGCAGATCAAAAGTCGTCCTCGGAGGCCTCCACGTTCTGTCCTGTCCTGACGAATGTGCGTCCCATGCCGACGCTCTAGCTCTCGGCAATGGAGTGCAACTCTGGCCTCGCATCCTGCGCGATGTCGAACGCGGCAGCTTGCAGCCGCGCTACTTCGCGACTTATGAAAACGACTATAACGACGAGCCCCCACCCCGACGCTGCCTTCTTCCCAGGCGCAGTTTTTTGACCACCACCAGCCTGATCGCCACTCGCGGGTGCCACAACCGCTGCGGCTTCTGCTATCTCGCCACCGACGGCCTGCGGATGCCCTACCGGATGCGCCATCCCCAACAAGTCGCTTCCGAGTTTCTGGACAGCAATCAGCCATATGCGGTCTTCATCGACAACAATCTCGGTTCGCGGCGCGATTATCTGCACGCTTTGTGCGCAACGCTCCGCCCGCTGAACAAGATCTGGAGCGCCGCTGTCACCATCGATGTCACTGATGATCCGATTCTGATCCGCAATATGGCTCTCGCAGGCTGCACCGGCGTCTTCATCGGATTCGAGTCGCTCTCCGACGACAATCTTGCCGACGCGCACAAGAAAACGCCGAAAACGTCCGACTACGCGCGCCGCGTCCGTCTTCTGCACGATTACGGCATTCAGGTGAACGGATCGTTCGTCCTCGGCTTCGATCACGATCGTAAGGATGTTTTTGCACGTACAGCTGATTGGATTGAAGAAAACCGTCTCGAATGCGCGACGTTCCACATCCTGACGCCTTACCCCGCGACGCCACTGTTCCGACGACTGGAAGCCGAAGGCCGCCTCCTGCACCGCGATTGGACGCTGTATGACACCGGCCACGCCGTCTTTCGTCCCAGCCAAATGTCGCCCGAAGAACTCGAGCACGGCTATGCGTGGATTTATCAACGCCTGTTCTCGCACGCCTCGATCTGGCGACGCCGGCCCGAACAATGGCAAGCCGTGCCTGTTTATCTCGCAATGTCGTATCTCTATAAGCGCTCCAATCGCTTGTGGCACCTGCTCATCAAGCAGGACCTCGTGAATCCCGTATGGAAACCGCTCGTCGAGATGACGCGCTGGCGCCACCTGCACTATCGCCGCCGGCTGGCGGCGAGGGAATCCGTGAGCAGTCTGAGCGGCCAGATCGTATCAGCCGGAGTCTGACAAACGCGCGAGCTTCCCGTGATTGGGAGGAAACTATGGAACTTGATCAGCTTGAGCAGCGTCTTTCCGACCTTCTTTGCGGTAACATCAAAGCCATGACTCCCTCGACGGCTGAAGCGGAAACGGATGCGAACTCGGCTCCCGAATCGCGTCCATCCAATTTTCTGCGCGACAAGATCATCGAAGACCTCAAGACCAACAAGTATAGCGGGCGTGTGCAGACGCGTTTCCCTCCTGAGCCGAACGGATATCTGCACATTGGTCACGCAAAAGCCATCTGCATCGATTTCGGCCTCGCCGAAGAATTCGGTGGCAAAACCAATCTGCGCTTCGACGACACCAATCCCGAGAAAGAAGATGTCGAGTACGTCGAGTCGATCAAGCAGGACGTCCTGTGGCTCGGTTTCCATTGGGACGGTCTCCACTACGCCTCCGACTATTTCGATCAGCTGTATGAATGGGCGATCCATCTGATCGAAGACGGCAAGGCGTACGTCGATGATCTGTCGGCGGAACAGATTCGCCAGTATCGCGGCACGCTCACCGAACCAGGCAAGGACAGCCCCTATCGCAATCGGCCGGTCGAAGAAAACCTGAAGTTATTCGAGCGCATGCGCGCCGGCGAATTTCCTGACGGCTCGCGGGTTTTGCGGGCGAAGATCGACATGGCTTCGCCGAACCTGAACCTGCGCGATCCCGTGATGTATCGCATCCTGCACGCCGAGCATCACCGCACCGGCAACAAGTGGCCGATCTATCCCATGTACGATTTCGCGCACGGCCAGTCGGATTCGATCGAAAAAGTCACGCACTCGATGTGCTCGCTCGAATTCGCCGACCATCAGCCGCTTTACAACTGGTTCATCGAGCAGCTCGGGATTTTTCCTTCGCAGCAGATCGAATTCGACCGCCTCGGCCTGACTTACACGGTCATGTCGAAGCGCCTATTGCGCCGCATGGTGGAAGACGGTACCGTCCGCGGATGGGACGATCCGCGCATGCCCACGCTCGGCGGCCTTCGCCGTCGCGGGTACACGCCGGAAGCGATTCGCAATTTCGTCGCGGCGGTTGGCGTGTCACGCACGAACGGAATCGTCGATCTCTCCATGCTCGAGCACTTCGTGCGCGAAGACCTCAACAAGCGAGCCCTGCGCGTGATGGCCGTGCTGCGTCCACTGAAAGTTGTAATCGATAACTATCCTGAGAATCAGGTCGAGCAGATGGATGCGCAGAACAACCCCGAAGACGAGAGCGCAGGATCTCGCCAGGTACCATTCTCTCGCGAGCTCTACATCGAGCAGGATGACTTCCGTGAAGTGCCTCCACCAAAATATTTTCGCCTCTCGCCTGGAAAAGAAGTGCGCTTGCGCTATGGATATTTCATCACCGCGAAGAGCGTGGTGAAAGATGAAAAGGGTGAGATCGTCGAGGTCCATTGCACGTACGATCCGGCCACACGGGGGGGGAACGCGCCTGACGGACGCAAAGTAAAATCGACAATCCATTGGGTCTCGGCGAGGCATGCAATCGACGCCGAAGTGCGCATCTACGAGAACCTGTTCAGGGTGCCCGATCCCACGGACGTTCCGTATGGCCACAACTTCACCGAGAACCTCAATCTGAATTCGCTGGCGGTGATTCAGCACGCGAAGCTTGAACCATCACTGGCGAACGCGGCGGCAGGCAGCAGATATCAGTTCGAGCGCCTGGGATACTTCGCAGCCGACCCGGACTCGGATCGCGGTGCGCCCGTCTTCAACCGCACGGTGGCTCTGAAAGACACCTGGGCGAAGGTCGAGAAGAAGCAGGGAAAGCACTAGCTGTTGGAAATGAGCGACTTATCTATTTCCGCGATTTGTGCACAGCCTTGCTGCACCATTGCGGTGCGCCATAAAAGCGAAACCTCGGGCCCTTCTTCCACTCGGGACTGGCACGCAACTGTCAAGCTCAATACGATTAACCAAAGGTACGGAAGAGAAGCCAAGGTCACTTGAGGAGTCCGCCCGTCGAGGACTGTCCATCAGATTCCCCACCAAACCAGGGAACGCCCGTGGACCGACGGGATTCGAACCCGCACGCTCGACCGCATGATGTGCTGCTCGTTACACCATGGGCCGGGATCAGATTACGGCGCTGGCCGTGCTCGCAATGGGCTCGGGAACACATTTTCGTAGCGCAGATTCCAAAATTGGGGGGGCAGATGCGAAACTCCGCGGCCTCCCCCAAACGGCTCCAAACGAGGATCGATTCGCTCAAATCCTCACTCTTGATTAGAATAGAAATTTGCCCATGAACCTCGCCGCCATTCAGTCTGCTCTGCGCGAACGAAATATCGACGCTTGGCTGTTTTACGACCACCACCATCGCGATCCGATTGCGTATCGCGTGCTCGGTGTGCCCGCGAGCCTGATGGTGACGCGGCGCTGGTTTTATCTG
>JASHRE010000303.1 GCA_030037515.1 Candidatus Sulfotelmatobacter sp. | reverse complement strand
ATACTATTGGTTTGCGCAAAAATGGTGAGAACCATTCTTGAGATCGTCCACACCGGGATTTGCCCATGCGGCTGGGTTCGGCAGGGGTGCGGCGCAGATAGCGAGAGACGGCAACGGTCGGACCTGTCAATTCTGCCAGTATCGCCGCGAACGCGTTCACGTAACCGGAATCAATGTGAGGGTTGGGCGTGCCGTCTGCCAGACTAACGGCTTCCCTCCCACATGCGCAGGTGAGCGTATGCGTCAAGTTGAGATTAACCCGCCCGAGTCTAGCTGCTCCACGAATCCAGCGTCCCGGCGGGTTCACTGGTTCACTCGCCTACCGTTGCATCAGCACCTTAAATTTCTTCAACGCAAGTGAGGCGGCAAGCGCAACGAAGCCCAGCAGTCCGATCAACGGGAAAATGCTTCCGGTGTGCGGCAGCGCCGCGGGGGTCGCCTGACGGGGAGCTGGTACCACCACCGCGAGCAGAATCGGTTGGTCAGGCGGCGGGGGTGGAGGCGTTGGCACTGAGGCAGTTGCCTGTTGCGGCATCGAGCCGCTCAGGTACACTTGCCGCTGAACATCCGTGGTTGGTTGCTCGACCACTTTAGTGGCCGTTATTGTCATTCCCTTCTTCAAGCCCCAAGCATCCACAATTCTCCCATTCACGTTGAATTTTTGATCCTTGGGAATATCGAACGTCTGATTGGTATTGTCGTCTAGGGTCAGAGTCACCGATGTAGGTGGATTGACGTGCCAGATCGTTCCGCTCACAGTCTGCACCGTAGTAATCGTTTTCGGGGTCGTTGTGGTCGTGATTGTTCTTTCCAGCTTCATCCCGGGTTTTAGGTCGTGGATTCCGAGTTGCTTCCCATCGACGCTGACTCGCGCACTTTCCGGCACATTGGGAAAATCTCGGAGCGAGCCATTGTCCATTTTAACTATCAGGTGGTTTCCCTGAACGAACACAACCTCACCGCGCTCCACTGAGGTCGTAACCGTCGGAGTCCCGGCCGACGTGCTCGTCTGCGTGTTCACCTGTGCGTTGAGGGGCAGGGAGAGAGTTGCAAACATGATGGCAACACCTATCCCAAGGATGTTATGCGACAACCGTATCTCTAAACTCATCTGATCTCCTCTCGATGAAACTCCGCCTCGTGAAACGAACCATCCGCAATGAGCTGTGTCTCCGGTCCATCTTCAGTGGGCGTTTTGGACGAACATTTATGTCATCGAACACGTTTACCATAAGAACGACACCAACTAGGCGGAACTGCCAATACTGACAGTGAGTAAGCGTCGCTGAGCACTTTGAGAAAGGAGAGCCGGTCGCCAATGCCGGTTTCGCAAAAGCACTCAGGGGGCGAACCGATGTAAGCCGCTATCAATGTCCGAGTCCTGCAGGCGTTGTGCCTGTCACTACTGACAGTGCCGGATTGTCAAAGCTGAGGACTACACTCAAACTTTCAGCGGTTACGTGTGCCGAGAGAAGAATGTGCGATGAATACATGGTGGTGGGCTGAGAAATGGCTTCGGCTGACAGGTGCCTTACTAATCGGAATCTTTGTCGGCACGATGTTTCAAAGGGCCATCGTCTCCCGCGTCGCTTTGCGGAAATTTGAGAGCGCACGTGTCGCAAGGTCCATGTCCTCCGATAGTAGATCGTTTCTTTCGAGGAACAAGGTGGATCTCAGCTTATGGTCGAAAAAACGAGTTCAGGCCTATACGGAAAGCTTGACAAGTAGATTTGACGCACCTTTGGGAGTTCTAAAAATTCCAAAACTAGGGTTGGTGGTTCCGGTGTTCGACGGAACAGACGAGTTGACCCTCAATCAAGGCGTAGGCAGAGTTGCTGGGACAGCGCAGCTAGGAAGTGCAGGTAACGTCGGCATCGCTGGTCATCGAGATGGATTCTTTCGCGTGCTCAAGGACATTGCGATCGGCGATTTTATCGAAGTTGAGGTTGAGAACAGGAATCTTGAGTATGCTGTCCAAAGCCTAGAGATTGTTTATCCCAACAGCACCGATGTACTTCAGACCAGGAGCCCAGACGCCTATGAGTTGACTCTCGTGACCTGTTATCCCTTCTATTTCCTCGGCAGCGCGCCGCAAAGGTTTATTGTTCACGCGACACTTATAAAGGACGGTTTCATCGACGGGTCGACGTCTGCCACCAAGCGGTGACGAGGCGATGGTTCGACATGCGAGCAATCTCCTTTTCGGGCCGGAACGTGCAACCCGTATACTCACCAGCGCAATCCCAACGTGAGCGGAACAGCCCGATGACAGTCCTTGCCGAAAAGTATTTGCGCGTAGCTCTGACCGCGATCGTTCTCGAGTCCGGACCCGAATGATCCCAACTAAGTCACCGCTTAGTACGTCATAAGTCCCGTAAAACGGAAACACCACAGGTGAGTTTCACGGTCTGTTTTGTTTTCTCGGAAACCAGTCGATGGCCGATTTCCAGATCGCCAACAACATGGAGGAACATCGCAAAAATGGCATAGGCAGGTGACTCGTAAGATCACAGCCAAACTGCCGTCCCCGTTAGCAAAGGGTGAGCGAAACCCCGCTGTGGACCTAATCCGCGATCCCGATCGTTCCAAGCCAGGTCTTCACCGGCTGAGGCCATCCAGCTATAGGAAGCTTCATGCCCGCAGGCCAAATGCATGACCGCCCTGCGCGTACAGATGCATCTCCACGGGAACCCCAGCGTTCTTCTGCGCAATGTAGCAGGCCAATGGGTCATTAACATTGCCTATGTGGTCGTCCTCGGCCGGCAAAGTCTACCTGAGTCACGACTAAAGTTCTCGGCGCACGATTCCGGGTTCCAATCGGCCCCGACTGTCGGCCCGCTTTTGCAACTCCGTTGAACGAACCTGGAGTCGTGTCCGCACCGGGAGTCTGAAGGTGATGATCTTGTTGTCCCGCGCTTTGACCGGCATGCTCAGCATCACAAACTGATGCTGAGCATCGATATCCCTCCGTGAAACAGTCGAGGAGTATTCCAGACACCGGTCATAGCGTTCGTCATCTTCGTCCCAGGTGAAACATTAACGGATCCGCGTAAGCGGCGCTTCGCCGCCTTATGGAGCCGTAACTGGAACTGGAACTCCAACCGTGGATGAGCTGGCCTTCGTCAACAACCACCGTCCGTCGATCTTTGAGGCTTCACCGTCGAGGTCTACGTGGCTCACCGCTGTCCAAAA
>JASHRE010000302.1 GCA_030037515.1 Candidatus Sulfotelmatobacter sp. | reverse complement strand
TGGTTCGCGATGCTCCCGGGCCGGTCGAACTGGCGCCCATTTCCAATGTCGCGATTTCCGTCAAGATGACCGACAAGGCCGATATCGTTTACCGCACGATCGGACAGTTGGCGGGAATTAATGTGCTGTTCGATCCCGATTACGTCCCTAAGCAGATCAAGGTCGAACTCAATGGCGTGACGCTGGCTGAGGCGCTGCAGATTGCGGCGCTGGAATCGCGGACTTTCTGGCGCCCCGTCACTCCGAATACGATCTTCGTCGCCCAAGATACGCCGGCAAAGCGCAAGGAACTTGAACAGAGCGTACTCAAGACTTTTTACCTTACGAATCTCTCACAGCCGACGGAATTGCAGGACGTGGTCAATGCAATTCGCGCTGTTCTCGATGTGCAACGCGTCCAGCAGTTGCTCTCGCAGAATGCTCTCGTCGTTCGCGGCACACCAGACCAGATCGCGCTCGCGGAAAAGCTGGTTGATGACCTTGATAAGGCGCGTCCGGAAGTCATCATCGACATCGATGTCATGCAGATCAGCAAAGACAAATCGCGCACGCTCGGACTCAGTCCGCCGACGAGCGCGACCGTCACGCTGCAGAGCAACATCAACACCAGCACTACAAGTACTACCACCGCCACGAGTGGCACCACAACGACCGGAAGCACAACGAACAACGGTCTCGAGCTCAACACTTTGGGAAACCTCAACGCGACGGATTTCCAGGTCTCGATTGGGTCGGCGAATCTTTCGGCGCTTCTCAGTGACACCGACACAAAAATGATTCAGAGCCCGCAGATTCGCGCGCTGGACAATCAGAAGGCGTCACTCAAAATTGGTGAACGTTTGCCGGTGGCGACCGGATCGTTTCAGCCCGGCATCGGTGGCGTTGGCATCAACCCGCTGGTCAACACGCAGTTCCAATACATCGATGTCGGCGTGAACATTGACGTCACGCCGCACATTCACGTCGACCGCGATGTGACCATGAAGATTTCCATGGAAATCTCCTCAGAAATTGGGCAGGCGAGCATCGGGGGAATCACGCAGCCGATCATCGGTCAAAAGAAGGTGGATCTGGGCGAGATTCGTCTGAAAGATGGCGAGACCAGCCTGATTGGCGGCATCCTGGACGATTCTCAGACCAGGTCGCTGAGCGGCATTCCAGGCCTGGCACAGATTCCGATTCTGAAATACCTCTTCGGACAAACCAGTACGGACCACGAGCAAGATGAAACCGTATTCGCTATTACGCCGCACATCATTCGTAACAGCGATATAAACGAAATCAACCAACGCCAGATCGACATAGGCACGGCGAATACGATTGAATTGCGCCATGTGACTCCGGTATCGATGACGCCGGCTTCAGCGTCTGCTCCGCGGCAGGGTGGATCCGTTGCTCCTGGCAATACGACACCACCGGTTCAACCGGTCATCAGCCCGGTTCAGCAGAGCAGCGTGAGCGGAACCAGCTTCGCGTTTGATCCGGCCACGATCCAAGCCACCAAAGGCAACACCTTTGCTGTGAATCTGCAGATCTCCGGTGCACAAAACGTTTATTCCGTTCCAGTGCAGCTGAATTACGATCCCAAGATTCTGCAGCTGTTGAACGTCTCCAATGGTGGCTTCCTCTCGCAAGATGGACAAGCGGTTGCGCTGGTTCATCGCGAGGATGACGGATTGGGTCAGGTTACGATCACAGCCTCGCGCCCGCCCGGTTCGGGCGGCGTTACGGGCCAAGGTACTGTGGTTACCTTAACTTTTCAGGCTAAGGCCACCGGGCAGTCGCCTTTGACCATCACACGGGGGGGAGCTCGCGATCCGGGATTGCAATCGATCGCGGTCACGGGAGCGCAAGCCGCGGTCACGGTTCAATAGAGTGGAAGTGAATAAAACAGGCAAAATCACGGGGAAGGATCAAGTGCAGGGGTGCGCATTGATGCCGAGAAATGGCCCAGCGGGGCGCACGCCGCATTTCCACAAGGGTTTTACCCTCATGGAATTGATGGTGGCGACGATGATCCTTTCCATCCTCACACTGATGGCCTTGCCGCTAGCCCGAGTCACGATTCAGCGCGAAAAAGAGAAGCGTCTGCGCGCGGCGTTGTGGGAGATGCGAGACGCCATCGACCGCTATAAAGACGCTGCGGATCGCGGTGCTTTTCAGACCAAGCTCGACAGCCAGGGATATCCGCCGACTCTGGATGAACTCGTTAAGGGGGTGGAAATTCAGGGAGGGAAGAAAGTTCGTTTCTTACGTTCTATCCCCGAAGATCCCATGACCAACAGCAAAGAGTGGGGCCTGCGATCGATGCAGGACGATCCCGATTCCGACTCGTGGGGCGGACAAAGCGTCTTCGACGTCTATACGAAATCGGAAGGTACGGCTCTCGATGGATCGAAGTACAAGGATTGGTGATGCTGCGGAATCTGCAAATTTCGGTGGAGAGACGAGCGGTTTCAGCTCGCCTTCGGCGAATAGATCAAAAGCACTCTCGCGGCTTCACTCTCCTCGAGTTGATGATCGTCCTCAGCATTATGGCGATCCTGATGGCCGTTGCCATCCCTGTCTACAACCAATCGGTGGTGCAGGCGCGCGAATCGGTGCTGCGCGCCAATCTGAGCACGTTACGCAACGTCATCTCACAATACACCCTGGACAAACAGAAAGCGCCGGAGTCGCTCGATGATCTGGTAACGGCCGGCTATCTGCGGCAGATTCCCATCGATCCCATGACCCACCAAGCGAATTGGGAAGTCGTGCAGGAAGATGTGATGATGGCGGTCGACCAGCAGAATCCCGGCATTACCGACGTTCATTCCGCCTCCAGCGCAAGTGCAAGCGACGGCACCGCCTACAGCAGCTGGTAATCACGCCAAGCCCAATCCTTTCTCGTGAAAAAACTGCCTGATTCAGTTAATCTGCACTGCGTCACGCCATGGAGCAGAACCTCGCTTTTAATTTCTTTGATTTCATTGATGAACCCCAATTCCCCGGCCGACGCGAATTGCAGTCTGACGCTGTGCACGTATGGCGCCGCAGTTTGGTCGCCGCTCCAACTACGATCGAACGCGTCAGCTATGTGCTGTCTGACCAAGAACGCGAACGGGCGGCACGATTCCGCGTGGAACATGCCCGCAACGCGTTTGCGCTGACGCGCAGCGCATTGCGTTTATTGCTTGCAGCCTATTTGGACCAATCACCGCAGTCGGTTCGATTCCGGCTTGCCGAGTACGGTAAGCCGCATCTCGATCCCACCCACGACTTGCATTTTAATGTTTCGCACACAGAGGGACTGGCTTTACTTGTATTCGCGAACAGACGCAGGGTCGGCATCGATGTCGAGAAAATTCATTCTCAGCCGGATGCTCTGAAATTGGCACATCGGTTTTTCTCGGAGACAGAGAGACAACAGTTGGAGAACGTCCCTGCGCAGGAATTGCCTGCCGCTTTCTTTCGCTGCTGGAGTAGAAAAGAAGCCTACATCAAAGCAAGAGGTGAGGGGCTTTCCCTTCCATTGCACGAATTCGATGTGGCAGTGGAACCTGCGCCCACTCAAATCCTGCTCGCCACACGGCCCGACCCCAACGAAGCTCGGCGGTGGATGCTGCGCGACGTGCCGGTGCCTCCGGGCTATGTGGCGGCAGCGGCGGTTTTCACCGGCTAAGGGCGATTTTGGTGCCGAGAGAAGTGATCCGCCTCAGGGCGCAATTGTTTTCACACCCCCCTCGGGTCACCTCGAGCAGGTTTCGACGGTCAGAACAAGCCTTGCAACATCAATGACTTACCTGATCCACCGCGTCCATCCGACGGCCCGCCGATTGCTTGATTGCTGGGTGGAGTTCCACAACGAACACATTCCAAGCAGCGGGGAAACATGGTAACCTGAATTCACTCGCGTCTGGCCTGTGGATCTCCTCTATTTTCTACTCTTCAGTGCCGTAACCACTTTATCTGGCCGAATCTAGATAAAGGTAATAGAGCTAGAAGTCAAATTCTTATGAAGGAGCGTTGCAGCGTTGACTGACTCGAGCAGCCATTTGATTCCACCCCACGGTGGGGAACTCATCAACCTTATCGTTGCCCCGCAAGAAGCTGCGGAACTGAAAGCAAATTCCCGCGAATGGCCCTCTTGGGACCTTGCTGCGCGTCAACTGTGCGATCTCGAGTTGCTGATGAGCGGAGGATTTTCTCCGCTCCGCGGTTTTATGAATCGCGCCGACCACGAAGGCGTGTGTCAGAACATGCATCTGGCGAGCGGAATCTTGTGGCCGATGCCAATTACGCTCGACGTGACAGAAGAGTTCGCGAAGAAACTGAGGCCAGGGGTGAGCAAAGTGGCATTGCGCGACGCCGAAGGTGTGATGCTGGCGGTGTTGCACGTTGAAGATGTCTGGCAGCCAGACCGAGCCGCCGAAGCGAAAGCCGTGTTCAAAAGCACGAGCCAGGCGCATCCCGGTGCCGACTACGCCATGAACAAGGCGCACCCGTGGTATGTCGGCGGCCGCATCGAGGGACTGCAAACTCCTTCGCACTACGATTTCCGCGTGCTTCGCCTGACGCCCGCGGAACTACGCGGCGAATTCGCCCGCCTGGGATGGCGCCGCGTGGTTGCGTTCCAGACTCGCAATCCCATGCATCGTGCGCACGTGGAATTGACGTTCCGTGCGGCCAAACAAGTAGAAGCCAATTTGCTGATTCATCCCGTTGTGGGCATGACCAAGCCCGGCGACGTCGACTACTACACTCGCGTCCGCTGCTATCAGCTGCTGAGTTCTAAGTATCCGCAGGGCACACAGAAGCTCTCGCTGCTACCCCTCGCCATGCGCATGGGTGGGCCGCGCGAAGCCATGTGGCATGCGCTGATTCGCAAGAATCACGGCTGCACACACTTTATTGTCGGACGTGATCACGCCGGCCCCGGCAAAGACACTGACGGTAAACCGTTTTATGGCCCGTACGAAGCACAGGAATTATTCAAGAAGCACGAAGCCGAGATCGGCGTGACCATGGTGCCGTTCAATATGATGGTCTACCTGGAGCGCGAAGATCGCTACATTCCCGACGATGAAGTCAATAACGGCGATCGTGTCCTGAACATTTCCGGTACGGAATTGCGGCAGCGATTAAATGAAGGCCGTGACATTCCCGGCTGGTTTACCTATCCTGAGGTCGTGCACGAACTGCGGCGCAGTTTCCCGCCGCGATCCAAGCAGGGCGTGACAATTTTCTTCACCGGGCTTTCGGGATCAGGGAAATCGACGATCGCGAACGTATTGCTGACCAAGTTTCTCGAGGTCGGCGGCCGACCCGTGACGCTGCTCGACGGAGATCTGGTTCGCAAGCACTTGTCGTCGGAGCTTGGATTCTCCAAAGAGCATCGCGACATCAATATCCGCCGCATCGGATATGTGGCGTCTGAAATCACCAAGAATGGCGGCATCGCAATCTGCGCACCCATTGCACCTTATGATGCGACGCGCAAGCACGTTCGCCAGCTGATCGAACCGCATGGCGGATTCATTTTGGTTCATGTCGCGACTTCGCTTGACGTCTGCGAGCAGCGCGACCGCAAGGGACTTTACGCCAAGGCGCGCGCGGGAATTCTGAAAGAATTTACCGGAATCTCCGATCCCTACGAAGTTCCGACAGATTCAGAAGTCACAATCAATACGGCGGAGCTATCACCGGAAGAGGCGGCGCAGGAAATCATTCTGCATCTGGAACGGGAAGGCTTTATCGGGGTGAATGGGGCGGCGGCATAGACCAAGGCGGAAGCGATGGAACTGTTGGCGCTAAAAATCCTGGTTGGTTTTGTCGTAGGCATTCTCATCGGCATGACAGGCGTGGGAGGCGGCGTTTTGCTGCTTCCCGTGCTGATCTTTGGCCTGCGCGTACCGGCGATCATTGCTGTGGGCTCCGACGCGCTGTTCAATTTCTTCACGAAAATTCCGGCCAGCCTGCTTCATCTGAAACGAGGCACGGTCCGGCTCAACGTC